>NZ_JBHXEG010000018.1:0-111834 GCF_042724935.1 Kitasatospora sp. NPDC127060 | reverse complement strand
GGGCCCGCGCGCCGCCCCCCGGCCCGGGGCGGCCCCGGGCCCCGGGGGCCGGCCCTGTCGGGGGCCGGGGCTCAGCTGCCCGGGTTCACCGTCGGGAACAGCTGGGCGAAGGTGTCGAAGGCGGTGGCGATGTCCGCCTCGGCCCAGAACCGGTGGTAGTTGAAGCTCGGCGCGGCGCCGCCGTCGAGGTAGCTCTGCACCTTGGACCACTGCGGGTCGCTGGTGTACCAGGGCCGGATGGACAGGAAGGTGTTGCTGGCCGAGCTGATCTTCGTGCCGTCCGGATAGGTGCCGGTCCAGCCGGACGGCACGTACAGGCCCGCGTGGGTGGTGGGCGAGTACGCCTGGGTGAAGCGGCTGTAGTCGGTGCGGGTCTCGGCGGCCGAGTAGCCCAGGCCGTCGGTGTACTTGGCGTGCAGGGTGTCCAGGATGGACTGGGCGAACTTCCGGGCACCGCTGTCGCCGGACTTGGCCGCGTAGTACGCGAGGGTCTTGGCGAGCGAGCCGGCCACGCCGACGTCGGTGGCGGTGCCGCTCGCGGCGACGTGCAGGCCCGCGTTGCCGCCGGGGCTGGTGGCGCTCCAGGTGTCGGGCGCGCCGGTCCAGGTGAGCTTGTCGGGCGTGGTCAGGGTGCCGGTGGACGGGTCGGCCTTGGAGACCGACATCGCCCACGGGACCCACTTGTCCAGGATGGCCTTCGCCCGGGTGTCGCCGGTGGCGTAGTAGTACTCGGCGAACCGCTCCATCGACCAGGTCTGGAACCCGAACCACTGGTTGGAGGCCGGGTCGTGGTACTCGGGCTGCCAGTCGTAGTACAGGCCGTAGAAGGTCGGGTCGCCGGCCGGCGGGGCGGCGTCGTCGCCGTAGTTGCCGCCCCAGCTGTTGGTGGCGCCGCCGGCGATTCCGCCCTCGGTGGACTGCAGCCACTGGAAGAACTGGAGCTGCTTGTCCAGGCTGCCCGCCCAGTCGGTGGCACCGCTCGGCGAGAGCGGCTTCAGGCCCGGGTCGTTGGCGAGCACCCAGGCGGCCATCGGGTTCTGGTAGCCCTGGTGGGCGGCGGAACCGGAGATCCGCCAGGACCAGGTGCCGTCGGCCGCCCCGCCCCAGGCGAAGTACCAGGTGAGCAGACCGAGCTGCTCGTTCGCCTTGGAGCTGCCGCCCGGGCAGGTGGTGGCGCCGAGGCAGTTGCCCGCCTGCTTGAAGTACTTGTCGTAGAGCGAGTAGCGCAGGTAGTCGCCGAGTTTGGCGGCCTTGGCGAGGGTCGCGGTGACGGCCGCGCTCTTGCCCTGCGACTTGGCGAACTGCTCCGCCCAGTAGGCGGCCTGGACCAGTCGGGCGTCGGCGTCGGGCGCGTCGGTGAACTTGTACTGCTTGCTGTAGTTGCCGCCGCCGTCGTTGTACAGGCTGAGGAAGCCGGAGCCGCTGCTGCCGTACTTGAACACGTCGCAGTCGGGCTGCGGCACGGTCTCCCAGACCGACTCCTCCGGGCCGCGCTGGAAGGTGTTGATCAGGCTGGGCTTGCTGGTGCCGTCCTCGCACTGGCCGAAGCCGTACTTGTTGTCGGTGTCCAGCAGCCAGGCCGGGGCGTACACGTCCGGGGTGCCGTAGGTGCTCTTCAGCTCGCCGGAGAGCGGGTCGGTGCCGACCGGCGCGCTGCTGTTCAACTTGATCGGGTACTGGTCGGGTTGGGCCTTCTCGGGGCCGTAGGTGGCGGGCTTGGACGGGTTGTAGGTGCTCTGGCCGGGCTGCTGGGTGTGGCTGGGGATCAGGTTGGTCTCCAGACTGGTCCAGGCGTTGTTGAAGGGCGTCCAGTCGCCGGTGACCCGCCCGTAGTCGGCTTCCAGCCACAACCAGTAGCTGTAGGTCTCGGAGGTGGTCTCGTGGCCGTAGTCGGGGGCCTCCACGATCAGGGTCTCCACCGAGTGGTACGGGATGCCCTGGGGACTGAAGTACCCGTTCGCCGGATTCTTCATCTTGCTGTAGAGGTCCAGGAAGTACTGGTCGTAGCCCGAGGTCTTCGCCGCCTCGGTCACCGTGACGGCGGCGGAGCCGAAGCCGGCCGCGGTGGCGGTGAAGGTGGCGGTGCCGCCGACCTGGCTGCTGTCGGTACCGGCCGCGACGGTGACGGTCTGCGGGACGTTCCAGTTGCCGGGGGTGAAGGTGAGAGCGGCCCCGGACGTGACGCCGAGGTCCGTGTCGCTGCCCGAACGCGCCACCGTCACCTTGGTGTCGGCGGTCGGCGCCTGGGAGAGCGCGACGGTGAAGGTGCCGGTGCTCCCCTGCTGGACGGCGAGCGTGGCCGGGCTGACCAGGACGCTCGGACCGGCCACCTTGATCGCGACCGGAGCGGAGGTCGTGGTGGCGCCGGCGTCGTCGGTGGCGACGGCGGTGACCGAGTAGTCACCCGCCGCCACGTTCGCCCAGTCGACGGTGTAGGGCGCGGTGGTGGCGCTGCCGATCAGGGTGTTGTTGCCCGCCCCGGTCGAGGCGTAGAAGTCGACCTTCGCGACGGTGCCGTCCGCGTCGGCCGCCGTGGCGGCCAGCTTCACGGTGGAGCCCGGGGTGAAGGTCTGCCCGGCGGCCGGGGAGGTGAGCGAGACGGTCGGGGGCTGGTTCGCGCCGCGGCAGGGGGTGCCGTTGACGGTGAAGGCGGTGGGGGCGGTGTTGGCGCCGCTGTAGGAGAAGTTGGCGCTGGTGGTGTAGGTGGCGCCGGGGTTGATGGTGGCGGCGTAGTCGGGGCCGGTGACGGTGACGGCGTGTCCGGTCTGGGTCCAGGTGCCGTTCCAGCCGTTCTGGAGGGTCTGGTTGCCGGAGTAGGTGTAGCCGAGGGTCCAGCCGTTGATGGGGGCGGTGCCGGTGTCGGTGATGGTGAGGTTGGCGGTGAAGCCGCTGCCCCAGTCGTTGCCGACGGCGTAGCTCACGCCGCAGGACAGACCGGTGGCCGCCGTGGCGGTGGGCACCGCGAGGGTGCCGCCCGCCGCGCCGACCAGCGCGAGCGCGGTCGCCGTCGCGGTGATGGTGAGCCGGTTGCCCCCGGCCCGAAGGGTTCTGCCTCGCATCGCACGTCCTCCAGAGGGGTGGGGTTCCGCCGCGCGGATGGGTGCACGGTGGACGGAGGTGTGGCGTCATGGTGGGGTGGCGTACCCGGCTTGGGAAGCGGCCCCGGGGCCCGGCGGCACCGGCCGGCGGACCCGCCGGGGCGGCGCACCGGCGGCGACCAGCGCGGAGTCCCGGCCCCGGGCAGCGGGCCGCCCGGCCCGGCGCGCTGTAACTTACAGCGGGCGTGTGGGAGCGCTCCCGCACCTATTGACGGCGTTTCTCATGCCCTGGCTTCATGTGAACGGGATCGCCGCGCCCCGACTGGGCGCGTTCCCACCCGATCTCAGCGATCCCCGTCAGGAACCCACCCATCCGAAAGGACCCGGACGTGTCCCACACCGTCCTGCGTCGCCTGCGCACGGCAGCAGCCGCCACGCTGCTCGGCGCCACCGGCCTGTTGCCGAGCATCGGAGCCGCCGCCCCCGCCCAGGCCGCCCCCGTCCCCGCGGCCGCCGAGCACGTCACCAACCCGTTCGCCGGTGCGACCGGCTACCTCAACCCCGACTACACCGCCGAGGTCAAGGCCCAGGCCACCGCCGACGGCAGCGACCTGGGCCCGCTCGAAACCCAGGTCGCCGCCAACCCCACCGCCGTCTGGATGGACCACATCGGCGCGATCGCCGGGGACGGCGGCCGCCTCGGCCTCCAGGCCCACCTGGACCACGCGCTCGCCCAGCAGCAGCAGGGGGGCACGCCGGTCGTCTTCCAGGTCGTCATCTACGACCTGCCCGGCCGGGACTGCGCCGCCATCGCCTCCAACGGCGAACTCCCGGCCACCGATGCCGGGTTGGCCACGTACAAGACGCAGTACATCGACCCGATCGCGGCCGTCCTGGCCAACCCGAAGTACGCCGGGCTCCGGGTCGCGGCCATCATCGAGCCGGACTCGCTGCCCAACGCGGTGACCAACCAGTCCAAGCCGGCCTGCGCCACCGCCACCCCGTACTACGAGACGGGCATCGAGTACACGCTCAACAAGCTGCACGCGATCCCCAACGTGTACGACTACCTGGACATCGGCCACGCGGGCTGGCTCGGCTGGTCCACGAACATGGTCCCGGCGGGCAAGGAGTACGCCAAGGTCGCCCAGGCCACCACCGCCGGGTTCGCCAGCATCGACGGCTTCGTCAGCGACACCGCCAACACCACGCCGCTCAACGAGCCCTTCCTCAGCAACCCGGACCTCACGGTCGGCGGGCAGCCGCTCAAATCGGCGAACTTCTACCAGTACAACCCGGTGTTCGACGAGTACCACTTCGCCACCGCGATGCACTCCACCCTGGTGGCCAACGGGTTCCCGAGCACCGTCGGCATGCTGGTCGACACCTCGCGCAACGGCTGGGGCGGCCCGGCCCGGCCCACCGCGCTCGACTCCAGCCCCACCACGGTGGACGCGTACGTCGCGGCCAACAAGGTCGACAAGAAGCCCTTCCGCGGCGACTGGTGCAACATCGTCGGCGCCGGCATCGGGGCCCGCCCGCAGGCCCTGCCGTACGGCGCGGGCAGCCCGATCATCGCGTTCCTGTGGGTCAAGCCGCCGGGTGAGTCGGACGGCGACTACCCGTCCGCCACCCACCCCCACGGCGACCCGCACTGCGACCCGAACGGCACGCAGACCGACGGGAACGGCAACACCTACCCCACCGACTCCATGCCCGACGCCAACATTCCGGCGGGCCAGTGGTACCCGGCCCAGTTCCGGCAGCTGGTCCGGAACGCCTATCCCGCGTTCGACGGCTCCGGCGGAACCCCCAGCGGCCCGACCGCGCCGGGCGCACTGACCGTCACCGGCACCACCAGCACCAGCGTCGCACTCAGCTGGACCGCCTCCACCGACCCGGCCGGCGTGACCGGTTACTCGGTGTACCGGAACGGGACCAAGGTCGCGACCGTGACCGGCACGAGCTACACCGACTCCGGGCTCTCCCCCGCCACCGCCTACCAGTACACCGTCACCGCGCAGGACGCGGCCGGGAACGCCTCCCCCGCCTCCGCCGCGGTGACCGCCACCACGGCCGCGGCGCCGGGCGGCGGGGGCAGCAGCGGCTGCTCCGCCACCTACGCGGTCGCCAATGACTGGGGCAGCGGCTTCACGGCCAACGTGACCGTCGCCAACACCGGCACCACGGCCACCAAGTCCTGGACGATCACCTGGAGTTGGGGCGGCAACCAGCAGATCACCAACAGCTGGAACGCCACCACCGCCCAGAGCGGCGCCGCCGTGACGGCCGCCAGCCAGGGCTACAACGGCGCGCTGGCGCCGAACGCCACCACCAGCTTCGGCTTCCAGGCGACCTACTCGGGCGGCAACACCGCCCCGTCGCTGACCTGCACCGCGAGCTGACCTCACCCGGCCGGGGCCGCGCCGGCGGCCCCGGCCCCCACCCCCCGAGGAGCTCGGCATGCCCCGCACCGCACCTCCCCGCCCGCTCTCACCCCGCCCCCGCTCCCTCCGCCCCCGCATGGCGGCTCTCGCGGCCGCCACCGCCGGGTGCGCCGCCCTGGCGGTCCTGCCGCTCACCGCCTCGGCCGCCCCCACGGCGGCCACCGGTCCGTCCTGCGGCGTGAGCTACGCCGTCGGCAACGACTGGGGCAGCGGCTTCACCGCCAACCTCACCATCACCGACACCGGCACCGCCCCCATCAACGGCTGGACCCTCGGCTACACCTACTCCGGCAACCAGACCCTCCAGAACGGCTGGAACGGCACCTGGACCCAGACCGGACACGCCGTCACCGTCACCGGCCCCGACTACGCCGCCACCATCAACCCCGGCGCCACCTACACCACCAGCGCCGACTTCTCCTACAGCGGCGCCAACACCGCCCCCACCGCCTTCACCGTCAACGGCACCCCCTGCGGGCCGCAGTCGAGCCCGTCACCGAGCTCATCACCGAGCTCGTCCCCGAGTCCGAGCCCGACGCCGCCGAGCGGGCCCGCCCCCGCCGTGCACGTCTCGGGCAACACGCTGGCGAAGGCCGACGGCACCCCGATCACCCTGCACGGGGTGAACCGCTCCGGGGCCGAGTTCATGTGCGTCCAGGGCCACGGCCTCTTCGACGGCCCGGTCGACCAGGCCTCCGTCACCGCGATGAAGTCCTGGCGGATCAACGCCGTCCGCGTTCCGCTCAACGAGGACTGCTGGCTGGGCCACTCCAACGTCGACCCCGCCTACGCCGGTGCGGCCTACATCAGCGCGGTGCGCGGCTACGTCGACCTGCTGCACCGCAACGGCCTGGTGGCCGTCCTGGACCTGCACTGGACCGACGGGGCGTACACCGGACCGTCCGCCGGCTGCTCCGACGCCAACGCCACCTGCCAGAAGCCCATGCCGGACGCCGCCGGGGCGCTCCCGTTCTGGACCTCGGTGGCGCAGGCCTTCAAGGGCGACGACGCCACCGTCTTCGACCTGTTCAACGAGCCCTACCCGTCCCGCGCCACCGGGAGCGATGCCAGCGGCTGGGCCTGCTGGCGGGACGGCGGGAGCTGCCCCGGTATCGGCTTCCGGGTCGCCGGGATGCAGGCGATGGTCGACGCGGTGCGTTCGACCGGCGCGGACAACGTCCTGCTGCTGGGCGGCCTGGAGTACGCCAACGACCTCACCCAGTGGGCCGCGTACCAGCCGGCCGATCCGCTGCACAACCTGGCCGCCTCGTGGCACTCGTACAACTTCAACGCCTGCAGCACCAGTTCCTGCTGGGACGCCCAGCTCGGCCCGCTGGCGACCCGCGTCCCCGTGGTGACCGGCGAACTGGGCGAGAGCGACTGCGCGCACGGCTACCTGGATACCCTGCTGCCCTGGCTGGACCAGCACGGCGTCTCCTACCTCGCCTGGGCCTGGAACACCTGGGACTGCGGCAGCGGGCCCGCGCTGATCAGCTCCTACGACGGCACCCCGACGGCCTTCGGCGCGGGCTACCGCGCCCACCTGGCCGGCGGCTAGGGCCGGCGGGTAGGGCCGTGCTCGAAGCCCGGCCGGACTCCACTCGGACCCCGCTCGGACCCCGCTCGGACCCCGCTCTGACCCTGGTCGGGCCGGGGTCCGAGCGGGGTCTGACGGGGTTCAGGCGGGGTTCAGGCGGGGTTCAGGCCGACTCCCGCACCACCAGTTCCGTCGGCAGCACCGTCTGCCGCCGGAACCGGCCCGGCTGGGCGATCTCCTCAAGTAGCAACTGGACCATCAACTTTCCCATCTCCTCGGTCGGTTGGCGCACGCTGGTGAGCGGCGGCTCGGTGTGCCGCGCCACCACGGAGTCGTCGAAGCCGATCACCGCGACGTCCTGCGGCACCCGTCGGCCCACCTCCCGCAGCGCCTGCAGCGCGCCCGCCGCCGTCAGGTCCGAGGCGCAGAACACCGCATCCAGGCCGGGCCGGCGGGCGAGCAGTTCCCGCATGCCCTCACGCCCGCCGCGCTCGGTGAAGTCCCCGTGGGCGACGAGCCCCTCGTCGGCCGGCATCCCTGCCTCGGCGAGCGCCTGGCGGTACCCGGCCAGGCGCGCCGCGGCGCCCTCCATGTCGAGCGGCCCGGTGATGGTCGCGACGGCCGTCCGGCCCCTCGCCAACAGGTGCCGGACGGCCACGCGCGCGCCGCCCGCGTTGTCGGCGTGCACGTAGCTCAGCGGCTCCTGCGCCGAGCGGCGGCCGCCGAGCACGGCGGGCAGTTCGAGCCGTTCCAGCAGCTCGGGGAGCGGATCGTCCTGGTGCACCGAGACCAGCAGCACGCCGTCCACCCGGCGGGCGGTGAGGTAGCGGGTCAGCCGCTCCCGCTCGCGTTCGTCCCGCACCAGCACCAGCAGCAACTGCAGGTCGGAATGGGCGAGTTCGGCCGAAACGCCGGTGATGATGTCGGAGAAGTAGGGTTCCGAGCTCAGTTTGGCGACGTTCTCCGGAATGACCAGCGCGATCGCGTCGGTCCGGGAGGTGACCAGGGAGCGGGCCGCCTGATTGGGCACGTAGCCGAGCTCCTCGATGGCCTGCTCGACCGCCGCACGGGCCTTGGCGCTCACCTTGGGCGAGCCGTTGACGACTCGGGACACCGTGCCCCGGCCCACCCCGGCCCGCGCTGCCACCGCCTCCAGGGTGGGGCGGGCAGCGGGCTGCTGCTGCGCGGCTCGGTTCATGATCGATCTCCCGGACGGACGGTGGACGGCGGCGGGTACGGCAACCGCGGCCAGTGCGGCCGGACGACACGGTCCGGTAACGGAGCCGTTGCACGCCCTTGACACGCCTTGCGCGGCGAAGCAATCTTCCCACATCGTAGTGGGAGCGCTCCCACTCATGCTCCACCCAGTTTCCGAGCACCTTCGGCCGCCAGTCGCGCGCCGCAGCCATGGACCAGCCTGGACAAGGAGATTCGGCCATGCGGAACCCCGGCACCACCCACGGCGGCAGAGCCACCGCCCCCCTCCCCGGACGCAACGCCCGCACCGCACCCATCGCCCGCGGCACGCGCAGGACACGCGGACCGCTGCCTATCGCCGCGACCGCAGCCCTGTGCGCCCTGCTGGTCGCCGGCTGCGACAGCTCCGGATCCGCCACCGGCGCGGCCCCAGGCGGCAAGATCACCCTGACCGTCGGCGACTACGGCACCTTCGGCTACAAGGAGGCCGGCCTCTTCGACGCGTACATGAAAGAGCACCCCGACATCACGATCGTGGAGCACACCGTCCAGCAGGAGACCGACTACTACCCCTCCCTGCAGACCCACCTCGCCTCCGGCAGCGGCCTGGACGACATCCAGGCGGTCGAGGTCGGTCGGATCGCCCAGGTCGTCAAGAAGCAGTCGGCCAAGTTCGTCGACCTCGGCAAGGCCGACGGGGTCGACAAGGGCGCCTTCCTGCCGTGGAAGTCGCAGCAGGCCACCACCTCGGACGGCCGCACCATCGGGCTGGGCAGCGACATCGGCCCGATGGCGATCTGCTACCGCAAGGACCTCTTCCAGCAGGCCGGGCTGCCCACCGACCGCGAGCAGGTGGCCAAGCTGTGGCAGGGCGACTGGGCCAAGTTCGTCGAGACCGGCAAGCAGTACCAGGCCAAGGCACCCGCCGGCACCTTCTTCACCGACTCCGCCGGCGGCCTGTTCAACGCCGTGGTGTCCTCCAGCACCACGCAGTACGTCGACAGCAGCGGGAAGCTGAACTACAAGGACAACCCCACCGTCAAGACCGCCTGGACCCTGTCGACCGGCGCGATCGAGGCCGGGATCAGCGCCGGCCTCAAGCAGTTCGACACCCCCTGGTACCAGGCCTTCGCCAACTCCAAGTTCGCCACGGTGGCCTGCCCGTCCTGGATGACGGCCATCGTCTCCGACAAGTCCGGGCCCGCCAACAAGGGCAAGTGGGACATCGCCACCGCCCCGGCCGCCGGCAACTGGGGCGGCTCCTTCCTCTCCGTTCCGAAGGCCGGCAAGCACCAGAAGGAGGCCGTGGCGCTCGCCGCCTGGCTCACCGCGCCCGAGCAGCAGGCCAAGGTCTTCACCAAGGTCGGCAACCTGCCCTCCAACGTCAAGGCACTGGCCCAGCCGGAGGTGCAGAACGCCAAGCTCGACTTCTTCGGCGACACCCCCACCGGCCAGCTCTACGCCGCCACCGCGCAGTCCATCAAGCCGACCGTGATCGGCGAGTGGGACGGCCTGGTCAAGGACACCCTCACCAACGGCGCCCTGCTCAGCATCGAGCAGCACCAGAGCGACCCTGCCAAGGCGTGGAGCAACGCGGTCAAGGAGATCGACGACAAGGTCAGCGACTAGCGACCGACCGGGGCCCGTCCAGGCCCCGCCCTACGTCCGCCCGTCCCAGCCAACCGGCCGGGACGGGCCCGTTCTCCGGAGAGGACACCGCCATCATGCTCGACGAGGCCGTCCCGGGCACCGCCCCCGGCCCGCGCCGCACCGCTCCCCCGCCGCCCCGCCCCTGGCGCACCCGTCTCTACCGCTGGGACCTCAAGGCCTCGCCGTACCTGTACGTCGCGCCGTTCTTCGTCTGCTTCGTGGCGTTCGGCCTGTTCCCGCTGATCTACACCGGCTGGGTGTCGCTGCACAGCGTGGACCTCCAGACCTCCGACCAGATGCAGTGGCGCGGCTTCGACAACTACACCCGGCTGTTCCACGACGACCTGTTCCGCAACGCCCTGCGCAACACCGTCACCATCGGCGTGCTGTCCACCGTGCCCCAGCTGCTGATGGCCCTCGGCCTGGCGCACCTGCTCAACTACCGCCTGCGCGGCCGGGGTTTCTTCCGGATCGCGATGCTCGCGCCCTACGCGACCTCGATCGCGGCGGCGACCCTGGTGTTCACGCTGCTGTTCGGGCGGGACTACGGGATGATCAACTGGCTGCTGGGCCACCTGGGCCTGGGCCCCGTCGACTGGGAGGGCGGCACCTGGAGCTCCCAGATCGCCGTCTCCACGATCGTCACCTGGCGCTGGACCGGCTACAACGCCCTGATCTACCTCGCCGCCATGCAGGCCGTCCCGCACGACCTTTACGAGGCGGCGGCGCTCGACGGCGCCAACCGGTGGCAGCAGTTCCGGCACGTCACGGTGCCGTCCATCCGGCCCACCATCCTGTTCACCGTCGTGGTCTCCAGCATCGGGGCCACCCAACTCTTCGGCGAACCACTGCTGTTCGGCGGCGGCGCGACCGGCCACAGCGGCGGCTCGGCCCACCAGTACCAGACCCTCGGGCTGTACCTGTACGACCAGGGCTGGTACGCCTTCCACCTCGGCCGGGCCGCCGCCGTGGCCTGGACGATGCTGCTGATCCTGCTGGCCGTGGGCGCGCTCAACCTCCTTCTGGTTCGCATCCGCCGTACCCGGAACGGGAGTTGATCACCGATGACCGTCAAGCCCGGACGACGCTCGGGAGCACGGGGCCTCACCGGGGCCGGACCGTTCACCTATGCGGTGCTGATCGTCGTCGCCGTGCTGTCCCTGTTCCCGCTGTACTGGACCGTGGTCGGCGCCTCGACCTCCGGCGGCCGGATAGCCCGGACCCCGCCGCCACTGCTGCCCGGCAGCAACCTGTGGCACAACCTCGACATCGCCTGGAACCAGGTCCACATGGGCCGGGCGCTGCTCAACTCGACGGTGGTGGCCGGCTGCGTGACCGCCAGCACGGTGCTGTTCGCGACCCTGGCCGGCTTCGCCTTCGCCAAACTGCCGTTCCGGGGTCGCAACGCCCTGCTGAGCCTGGTGGTGGCGACCATGACCGTGCCCGCCCAACTGAGCGTCATCCCGCTGTACCAGATCATGGCGAAGCTGCACTGGACCGACCAGCTCCAGTCGGTGATCCTGCCCAATCTGGTCGCCGCGTTCGGGGTGTTCTTCATGCGGCAGTTCCTGGCCGAGGCGCTGCCGATCGACCTGGTCGAGGCGGCCCGGATGGACGGCGCCAGCAGCCTGCGAATCCTGTGGAGCGTGGTGCTGCCGATCGCCCGGCCCGGCATGGCCGTGCTCGGCATGCTGGTCTTCGTGCAGTCCTGGAACGACTTCTTCTGGCCGATGATCGCGCTGAGCCAGAGCAATCCCACCGTCCAGGTGGCGCTGGCCGGCCTCGGTGGCGGCTCGTACGACTCCGACCAGGCCGTCATCCTCACCGGCTCGCTGCTCGGGACGGCACCGCTGCTGCTGGTGTTCGCCCTGCTGGGCAGGCAGGTCGTCGGCGGGATCACCGCTGGCGCCGTCAAGAACTGACGTTCCATCAGATCGATCAGAAACCGACGGAGCCTGACGGACCGTCAATCCTCCTCATCGGAACAGGAGACATCCAGCCATGACTCCCCCACGGACCGAGCCCACCCCGGCCGCCACCGCCGCCCCGGCCTTCCCCGCCGGCTTCCTCTGGGGAGCCGCGACGGCCGCCTACCAGATCGAGGGGGCCGTCGACGTGGACGGCCGCACCCCCTCGATCTGGGACACCTTCAGCCGCACCCCGGGGCGGACGGCCGGCGGCGACACCGGCGACCGCGCCACCGAGCACTACCACCGCTACCACCAGGACGTCCGGCTGATGAGCGAACTGGGCCTGGGTGCCTACCGGTTCTCGGTGTCCTGGCCCCGGGTGCAGCCGACCGGACGCGGGCCGGCCGTCGAACGGGGCCTGGACTTCTACCGGCGGCTGGTGGACGAGCTGCTGGAGCACGGCATCGAGCCCGCGGTCACGCTCTACCACTGGGACCTCCCCCAGGACTTGGAGGATGTCGGGGGTTGGCCGAACCGCAACACCGCGGAGCGGTTCGCGGACTACGCCGCACTGGTGGCCGACGCGCTCGGCGACCGGGTGGGCATCTGGACCACCCTCAACGAACCCTGGTGCTCGGCCTTCCTCGGCTACGGCTCCGGGGTGCACGCCCCGGGCCGGGCCGACTGGACGGCCGCCCTGCGCGCGGCCCACCACCTCAACCTCGGCCACGGCCGCGCGGTCGAGGCGCTGCGCGCGACGCTGCCCCGGAAGGCTCGGATCGCCGTGTCGCTCAACCTCCACGCGGTGCGGCCGCTCACCGAGTCCGCCGCCGACCGCGAGGCCGCCCGCCGGATCGACGCGGTGGGCAACCGGGTCTTCACCGGGCCGATGCTGAACGGCGCCTACCCCGTCGACCTGCTCGTCGACACGGCGCACCTGGTCGACTGGTCGGCGCTGATCCACGACGGCGACCTCGACACCATCGCCCGGCCGATCGACCTGCTGGGTGTCAACTACTACAACCCCACGGTAACTTCGGCTCTGCCGGACGGATCGGCCCCGGGCGCCGCGGCCGCGAGCGAGGCGGGCCACGGCGACGGCGCCCAGTCCCCCTTCCCCGGCTGCGCGGACGTGCTCTTCCACCGCGCGCCCGGCGAGCGCACCGCCATGGGCTGGCCGATCGACCCGACCGGCCTGACCGAGCTGCTGCTGCGTCTCCACCGCGAACACCCCGGGCTGCCGCTGATGGTCACCGAGAACGGTGCCGCCTTCGACGACCGGGTGACGCCGGAGGGTGCGGTGCACGACCCGCAGCGCATCGACTACCTCCGCGGACACCTCGACGCCGTCCGGCGGGCGATCGCCGCCGGGGTGGACGTGCGGGGCTACTTCCTCTGGTCGCTGATGGACAACTTCGAGTGGGCGTACGGCTACGGCAAGCGGTTCGGCCTGTACTACGTGGACTACGACACCCAGGAGCGGATCGCCAAGGACAGCGCCCGCTGGTACGCGGAGGTGATCCGCCGGGGCACGCTGCCTGACCTGGGTCTGTGAACGCGTCGGATCCCTTGACGCCGGTCCCGCGACCGACGAAGCTGACAGCGGTGGGTGGAGCGGCGCGCGAGGAGTTCGCGGCGCATTCTGAGTTCGGGGTGCAGTTCCCGTATCGAGCATCGATCCAGGACGGCCCCCATGTCCCAGCCCTTCCCCGGCACCGACCCTGCTCCGACCTTGGCCGAGGTCGCCCGTCGGGCCGGTGTCTCCATCGCCTCCGCCTCGCGAGTGCTGAATCGTTCCGCCCGGGTCTCCACCGAGGTGGCGGCCCGGGTGGAACGGGCGGCGCGCGAGCTGTCGTACGTCCGCCGCCGGGCGCCCAGCACCCGCGGGACCGGCGTGGTGGCCGTCGTGGTATTCGCCGATCCGCTGCAGTACCACGCGGACGCCTTCCCGGTGCGGCTGCTGGCCGGGCTGCGGCGCTCTCTGCCGGGCGTGGAACGGGAGTTGGCCGTCTTCACGGTGCCCCGGCGCTCCCGGCGGCCACCCCTGGTGCGCTACCTGTGCGGCGGCCACGTCGACGGCGTGCTGCTGGTCGGCCCCTGGGGTGACACCGCGCTCATCCGGCTGCTGGACGCGGCCAGGGTCCCCGTGGTGTCGCTGGGCCGGCCACCGGAGCCGGGCACGGTGGCGTTCGTGGACGCGGACAACCTGACCGGCGCCAGGGAGGCGGTGCGGCGGCTGTGCGCGTCCGGGCGCCGCTCGGTGGCCACCATCGCCGGACCACCGGACACCACCGCCGGCGCGGACCGGCTGGCCGGCTACCACCAGGCGATGGCCGCGGTGCTCGCCTGCCGCCCCGCCGTGGCGTACGGCGACTTCACCAGCGCCTCCGGTGAGCACGCGATGCAGTGGCTGCTGGACCAGCGCCCCGAGCTGGACGCGGTGTTCGCCGCCTCCGACCAGATGGCCGCAGGAGCCCTCCGGGCCCTGCGGCGGCGCGGCCTGCGGGTGCCCGAGGACGTGGCTCTGATCGGCTTCGACGACGCCCCCGTCGCGGCGCGGTGCCGCCCGGGGCTGACCACGGTCCGCCAACCGGTGGAGGAGCTCGGCTCCCGTGCCCTGGAGTTGCTGCTGCGCAACCCGGCGCACGGCGAATCGGTGGTGCTCCCCACCCAGCTGGTCGTCCGGGCCTCGGGCTGACCGCGCCACCGCCCGTCCCGCCCCGCTCGGGCCGTTCGCAACCCCCTTCACTATCCCCTTGCATCACCGGCGACGACGATGAGAGCGTTAACAGGCCCGCTGAAGGCGCGTCCTGATCCGCCGTCAATCAACCTCGGCCCGCCCGCTGGAGAGCCCGTGCCCGACCAACCGACCGCCCGGCTCGTCGCTGCGGCCTCCGCCGCCCCCGACGTCCGGATGTTCAGCCCGGCGGCGACGGTCGCGTCCTGTGTCGGCTTCGTGCTCATCGGAGCGCTCCAGGCGCTGTACGGGCCGGCGATCCCCGCGTTCCGGGACGACTTCCAGCTCTCCCCCGCAGCCGCCGGACTGGGCCTCAGCGCCCACTTCGTCGGCGGGGTGGTCGGTGTCCTGCTCTTCGACCGGCTGTTCGGGCGCATCGGCAACCGCCGGTTGCTCGGCGTCTCCTACCTGCTGATGGCGGTCGGCGCGGCGGGTTTCGCCCTCTCCCCCGACTGGTCGGCCGCCCTGGCGATGGCACTGCTCGCCGGCCTCGGATTCGGCGGCATCGACTACGGCCTCAACCAGCTCTTCGCCATCGGCTTCGGCCGCCGCTCGACGGCGATGCTGAACGTCCTCAACGCCCACTTCGGCATCGGCGCCATCCTCGGCCCCGCCCTCGTGGGCGCGGTCGGCGCCGAGCACTACCCCGCGCTCTTCCTGGTCTTCGCGGCGGCCGACCTGCCGCTGCTGCTGTGCCTGCGCGGCGTGCGGGACGGGCCCGGCGGGCGGGCCCCCGGCGGCAGCGGCCCGGCCGAGGCCACCGGGAGCGCCCTCGGCCGGAGCCTGGGCTCGGTGCTGGCCGTCTTCGTCGCCCTGTACGTCCTGCACGTCGGAATCGAGGCGGGGGTCGGCGGCTGGGAGCCCACCCACCTGGAGACCGTCGGCTACGGCGCCGGGCTCGCCGCAACCGCCACCTCCGTCTACTGGCTGATGATGACCGTCGGACGCTTCCTGGTGGCCCCGATCAGCCTCCGGTTCTCCGCCGAGGCGATCATCACGGTGTCCTGCGCGGGGATGACGGCCTGCCTGCTGCTCGCTGCCGTACCGGACATCGCCCCGTACGCCTACGCGGGGGTCGGCCTGTTCATCGCACCGATCTTCCCCACCGGGCTGCCCTGGCTCAACCGCGCCGCGCCGCGGGCCCGCCGGGCCGGGGCCCTGGTGATCGCGGCCTCGATGCTGGGCGGGGTCGTCGCCGGGCCGGCCCTCGGCAGGGCCATCGAATCGGTGGGAGTCCGCTCGGTGCCCCTGGTGCTCGGGGCGGTCTCCGCGCTCTGCCTGGCCGCGACGCTCTGGCTCATCCGGGCCACCCGGCCGGCCCGGGCCCGGTAGCCCCCGGGGAGCCGTGCTCGTCGGCCCGTTGCCGGTCCACGTACCCCGACGGTCACGGCGGTCCCCGACGAGTCCCGGCGGTTCGACGGGATGATCACGGGTCGAGTGCTGCCGACCTCACCGGTCGTCGGCTGACGGTGCGGCACTCTCGGCTCGGGAAGTCGTCCTGTGAGCGACCAGCCCCGCCTCCACCCACACCGCAGCGCGCCGCCGCGGCGCCGCCCGCGTTCCCGAAACTTTCGTAAGATCCGCTCTTGAAACTTACAGCCTTCCCTTGCGCGAGATCGGCGGGACCCTGCCGGCCGCATCGGCCGTCGCACGGCTGACCTGGTGCTTTTCCGGGAAGAGGTGAGACCGGGCCACAGCCGACACTTTCGCTCTTTCTGCCGCAACAGTTGACACCTTGTCGAGTCCAGACCAACACTGTCGCCGTCGACACGTGCGAACGGCCGTGGCCCGGATCCGGATCCGGGCCACATGACGTCAACTCATTCCGGGCGGAGTGATGTTGGCGGAGTATCGCACCCCTGCGCCGCCATGAGGCTTCGTTCGGCCCACCCGTCCGCTCGCGGCCCTCGGTGGCGCAGGGTCGCACCCCCACCCCCACCCATCGGCAGGATGGACCACCCCCGTGAACTCCTCCCACCCCAAGAGCCGCAAGGCCGGCCGCCTCCGGCGGCTCGTCGGCAAGGCGCACGTCCTCGCACCGGCCCTCGCGGTCGTCCTGATCTTGCCCGGCACCGCCGACGCCGCGACCGTGACCACGAATCAGACCGGCAGCGACGGCGGCTACTTCTACTCGTTCTGGACCGAGGGCAGCGGCGCGGTATCGATGTCGCTGAACGGCGGCGGCAACTACGGCACCTCCTGGTCCAACGCCGGCAACTTCGTCGCCGGCAAGGGCTGGAGCACCGGCTCGCGCAACCCGGTGAGCTACTCGGGCACCTGGAGCACCAACGGCAACGCCTACCTGTCGCTCTACGGCTGGAGCACCAACCCGCTCGTCGAGTACTACATCGTCGACAACTACGGCTCCTACCGGCCCACCGGCTCGTACAAGGGCACCGTCACCAGTGACGGCGGCACCTACGACATCTACGAGACGACGCGGTACAACGCCCCCTCGATCGAGGGCATCAGGACCTTCAACCAGTACTGGAGCGTCCGTAGGGGCGGGCGCACCGGCGGAACCATCACCGTCGGGAACCACTTCGACGCGTGGTCCAGGTCCGGCATGAACCTCGGCACCATGAACTACGAGGTCCTGGCCACCGAGGGCTACCAGAGCAGTGGCAGCTCCAACATCACGGTGGGCGCCTCCTCCGGCGGGGGCGGCGGGGGCGGCGGCACGCCGAGTGGGGGCATCACCTCCGGCGCCGTCTACACCCTCACCGACGCGGCGGCCGGCCGGGTCCTCGACGAGCCCTCGGGGCAGAACGGCAACGGCACCCAACTCCAGGTCTGGGACGGCGGCGGCGCCGCCAACCAGCGCTGGCGGGCCGATCAGAACGACGACGGCTCCTACACGCTCACCAACGTCGCCAGCGGCAGGGCCCTGGACGAGCCGAACAACCAGCTGAGCAACGGGACGCGGACGCAGGTCTGGGACGCCAGCGGCGCCGCAAACCAGCACTGGCGGGCCGCCCGGAACGACGACGGCTCCTACACCCTGACCAACGTCGCCAGCGGCAAGGCCCTGGAGATCCCCGGCGGTCAGACCGGCAACGGCACTCCCGTCCAGGTCTGGGACTCCAACGGTGGCACCAACCAGCACTGGAACTTCGGTTGAGCTGAGCCGCGGGGCACGAGGCGCCCCGGCGGGCGCCTCGTGTGAGCGCTCACAACGCCATCCGACGACTCCACCCGGTCTTGAAGGAGTTCCCCATGCGTCAACGAACGTCCAGCCGTGGGCAGCTGCCCACGGTGCTCACCGCCCTGCTCGCGACCGTGGCGGCCCTCGCGGCCATGCTCGGCGCCACCACCACGGCCCAGGCCGCCACCAGCGGCGCCCTGCGCGGTTCGGGTTCCGGCCGGTGCCTCGATGTGCAGAACGCCGCCCAGAGCGACGGCGCCTCCCTCCAGATCTACGACTGCTCCAACGGCGCGAACCAGCAGTGGACGTCGACGTCCGGCAACCAGCTGACGGTCTACGGCGACAAGTGCCTGGACGTGCCGGGCCACGCCACCGCGGCCGGCACCCGGGTACAGATCTGGAGCTGCAGCGGCGGCACCAACCAGCAGTGGCAGGTCAACTCCGACGGCACGGTGGTCGGCACGGAGTCCGGGCTGTGCCTGGACGTCACGGGCGCCGGCACCGCCAACGGCACTGCGGTGGAGATCTGGCCGTGCAACGGCGGCGCCAACCAGAAGTGGACCGGCCTGTCCTCCGTACCGACCCCGCCGGGCGGCGGCAACGGTGGCGGCAGCTGCGCCCTGCCGTCGAGCTACCGCTGGTCCTCGAGCGGCGCGTTGGCCCAGCCTGCGAACGGGTGGGCCTCGGTGAAGGACTTCACCAACGTCGTCTACAACGGCAAGCACCTGGTCTACGCCTCGAACGTGAACGGCTCCTCGTACGGCTCGATGGCCTTCGCCCCCTTCACCAACTGGTCGGACATGGCCTCGGCCCCCCAGACCGGGATGAACCAGAACGCGGTGGCGCCCACGCTGTTCTACTTCGCGCCGAAGAACATCTGGGTGCTGGCCTACCAGTGGGGCCAGTGGCCCTTCGTCTACCGCACGTCGAACGACCCCACCAACCCCAACGGCTGGTCCGCACCCCAGCCGCTGTTCACCGGCAGCGTCCCGGGCTCCGGCACCGGCCCGATCGACCAGACCCTGATCGCCGACGGCCAGAACATGTACCTGTTCTTCGCCGGCGACAACGGCAGCATCTACCGCGCGAGCATGCCGATCGGCAACTTCCCGGGCAACTTCGGCTCCTCCTACACCACCGTCATGACCGACGACGTGAAGAACCTCTTCGAGGCCCCGCAGGTCTACAAGGTCAAGGACCGGAACCAGTACCTCATGATCGTCGAGGCCCGCGGCGCCAACGAGCAGCGCTACTTCCGCTCCTTCACCGCCACCAGCCTGAACGGCTCGTGGACCCCGCAGGCCGCCACCGAGGGCAACCCCTTCGCGGGCAAGGCCAACAGCGGTGCCACCTGGACCAACGACATCAGCCACGGTGACCTGGTCCGCAACAACCCCGACCAGACCATGACCATCGACCCCTGCAACCTCCAGTTCCTCTACCAGGGCAAGAACCCCGGTGCGGGCGGCCCCTACGACCAACTGCCCTGGCGGCCGGGCCTGCTGACCCTCCAGCGCTGACCCGCCCCTCGATCCACCCCGGGGTGCCCCGGCCGACCGGTCGGCTGGGGCACCCTTCCGTTGCGGACCGATCGACCTTCGTGAGCGCCCTTGACCCGGCGTTGAGGACGTCCCGAGCGGCATCGCCGTGGGCCCGGTCACCGCTGATCCGCCGGCGCAGGGCTTTCTGGTAGGCGGCGTGGACGTCATTGAAAAGGGTCGGGAAGTCAGGCGGAGCAGCTCCTCCCCGGTAGACCGTGGCCGGGGGGTGGCCTTCCACCTGCTCCGCACGTGCCGGTCGGCCGTCAGCCGCTGCCAGCCCGCCAGGTACGGCTGGGCGCCGTGACGACTCACGTCGGGCTTGCCGTAGGACTGCGGCACGCCGCAGGAAGACCTGCTGATCAGCGGCCGTCGACGCCGGCCCGCAGGGCGGCGGCGAGGGCGGGGCCGATCGGGACGAGGAGATCGACGTTCCGGTCCCGAACGGTGCCCGCGGAGTCCGGACCGCCGACCCTGTTCGGCTCGTTGGCGCTCAACTCCCGGTGGACGGCGGCCAGGTCCCAGAGGCCGAGGTCGGCGCCCGGCCGGAGCGGCGCGGCGTGGTCGATCATCGTGGAGCGGATCACCAGGGTGTCCGTACCCACGAGGAGTTCGAGCAGACGCGCCTGGGACGGCCACTCGCACAGCCCCGAGGTGATGACGTGCCAGAAGCCGCCACCGCCGGGACGCCCCTTCGGGGTGACCGAGTTGAGGTGCTGGTGCCCGGCCAGCCAGAGCACCACGTTGCCGAAGCGGTGCAGCAGGGCCTCGACCTCCTCGCCCAGCACCCGGGGCAGGTCCGCGTCGGGCCGCGCAGCCTCGTCCGGCCGCTCGACGGTGTTGTCGAACAGCTCCAGCCCGTGGTGCGAGGCCAGGATGACCACCCGGTCCTGGTGGCCCGTGCGCACCTCGGCCCCGGCCGCGTCCCGGTGACCGGAGTGCACCTCGACCAGGCGCTGCTCCAGCCAGTCCCGCTGACGCCGCCCGATGCTGCCGGTGACGTGGCCGGCCGGGTTGGTGGAGTCGAGGACGATCACCCGCACACCGGGGATCTCGTCGTAGCAGTAGTACCCCCGGCCCTCGGCGAGGTCGGCCTCGCTGAACCCGTGCCCCCGGGGCGTGCCCGGGCTGTCCAGGTGTGCCCGGATGTACTCGGCCTTGCTGATCGGGCGCCGGTCCGCCCGCGGTCGGATCCACCGCGTCGACCCGCCCGCCAGCACCGTGGGGTCCGCCAGGTACGCGTCGCCCGGCTTCCCGGGCAGCACCGCAGGTGCGGCGACCGGCCGCTCGCCACCGGTGAGCAGGCCCTGGAACTCGGGGGTGACGGGTGCCCGCCCCTGGGCCAGGCAGTCGTGGTTGCCGAAGCAGGCCAGCCAGTCGACGCCGAAGCCCTGCGCGGGAAGCGGAACGGCCGCCGCCGCCAACAGGCCCGGCCGGTCGGGGAAGCCGTACCGGCGCTTGTAGCGGTCCCGCGACCGCGGCTCCGGGTTGTAGTAGTCGCCGGACATCGCGTACGACGGGATCGCCGCGCTGTCCCCGCTGTCGGCGGCGCCGAAGGTCGGGTCGACGGTGTCGCCGCCGTTCATCAGTGCCAGGAAACCGCGCAGTTCGTTGAGCTGGGCGCCGTCGGCGTTGTCCCCGGTGGTGAGCACGAAGCGGACGGGCGCCGCCGGGTCCGCCGCCAGCCCGGCCACGGTGCGGGCCATCGCCTCGAACGCGTGGGTGGAGACGATCTCCTGCGGACGGTACGCCGGCACCATCCCGGCCCATTCCGGCCGGTCGGCGAACCGCTGGACGAAGTCGATGCGGCCCGGCGAGGCGGGGTCGGCCAGCTGGTAGTCGGTGATGTGCACGAAACGCAGCAGGGAGTCCGGCGCTTCCGGCCGGTGGCCGGTCAGATCGTCCCGCAGGAGGTGGGGCTCACCCGGCGCGGCGACGAGTCTGCGGTAGACCCGCTCACTGCCGCCGCGGACCGCCTCGCCCAGGGCGATGGTGGCGTGGAGCGTGGTCACGACGGCATCGGTCTCTTCCCGCATGGGAGTTCGGGTTTCCTGTCCTGGGATCTCGTCGGCACTGTTCCGCTTGGAGGCGATGTGCGCGGACTTGATGTGCCCCAGTCAAGCTCTGTGTAGTTGAATAGTCAAGGATAATGTTAGCGCTAACGGAGGAAGGAGTCGGGATGCCCCCAGGTGCTACCCGGCGCCGAAGTGGCGGGCCACGAACTCGTTGCGGAACGTGCCCGCCGGATCGAACTCGCCCAGCAGACTGCGGAAGTCCTCCCAGCGCGGGTAGGACTCCCGGACCACCTCGGGCGTCATGGCGAAGACCTTGCCCCAGTGCGGCCGGGCGGCGAAACCGGACAGCGCCCCCTCGACCGCGGCGACGGCCTCCGCCACGGCCGCCGCGTCGGGGTGCCAGGTGAAGTGGAAGGCCACGCAGTCGCGTTGGAAGGCCGGGCTGAGCCACAGCCCGTCGGCCGCCACCGTACGGATCTCGCTGATCTGCAGGGCGGGCGCGATCCGCTCCCGGACGGCGTCCAGTGCGTCGAAGGCGGCGACGGCGTCCGCGCGGGCCACGAAGTACTCGGACTGGAGCTCGTCGCCGCTGCTGGGCGTGAAGTCGAGCCGGAAGTGCGGGAGCCGGTCGTGCCAGCGCCCCGGCACGCCCAGCTGCCCGGTGCAGGGTTCGGGCGCACACCCCGGCACGGGGTGGCGCGGGCCGTCGGCGAGCACCGCGCCGAGCCACGTCCCGGGGGCGTCGGGGCCGCCTCCCCGCTGCTTGAGCCAGACCTGGTCGATCCGGTCCGTCCGCCAGCCGGTGAAGAGGCTGACGCTGTACGCGGCCGCCATGATCTCGTCGAACCGCTCCCGCAGCACGGCCGTCGGCAGGCCCTCGTAGACCCACTGCCGGACCTCGAACGCCGGCACCACATCCAGGGTCAGCCCGGTGACCACGCCGAGGCCGCCCAGGGCCACGACGGCGCCGGGGAACTCCGCGGCGCCCCGGTCGATCGCCACCAGGCCACCGTCCGCCGTGACCAGTTCGACGGCCCGGACGGCCGTGGCGAGGTTGCCGTTGGCGTCCCCCGAGCCGTGCGTCGCGGTGGCGCAGGCGCCCGCGACCGAGATGTGCGGCAGCGATCCGAGGTTGTGCAGCGCGAGCCCCGCCCGGTCCAGCACCGCGGCGAGCTCGCCGTACCGCGTCCCGGCGCTCACCCTGACCGTGCCGGCCCGCCCGTCCGGCTCGACCGTGCGGGGCAGGCCGGCCACGGACACCAGGTCACCCGTGGTGTCCGCGATCGGGTTGAACGAGTGCCCGCTCCCGAGCACCCGCACCGACCGACCTGCCGCGACGATCCGCCGCAACTCGTCGACGGAGCGGGGCTCGTGGAAGCGCTCGGCCCGGAACCTGACGTTCCCGGCCCAGTTGGTCGCGGCCACGGTCATGGGCGTCTTCTCCTCGGAGCCGGCAACGGACGGTCCGTTCAGCAGCGGGTCAGTCGCACCGAGAGGCCGTCGTGGGTGTACTGCGGCGTCGCCTCGTAGCCGTCCACGTCGACGGTGACGCTGCCGAACCCGCCCTGCAGCGTACGCCCCCTGAGAACCGGCAGCACCAGGTCGTCGGCCGGCTCGACGGTGTCAGCCAGTTGCAGGACGAGCCCGACTTCCTGACTGAGCGTCACCCGGCCGCCGACCGTCAGCGCCGGCGAGTGGCAGTGGTGGAGTGCCAGCTCCAGCCGCGTCCCGGCCGACTGGAGGAGGTCGCCGTGCACCCGGACGGCTCCCCGCTCGGCGTCCACCCGCAGGGTGCCGCCGCGGACCTGGACGTCGCCGCGGCCGAGGGCGTCGCGGGAGGCGGCCACCAGGCCACCGTCCGCCACCACGGTGGCGCCCGTGTAGCGGTTGGTGCCGGTCAGGGTCAGCGTCCCGGTGCCGCGCTTGGTGAGGCCGCCCGGGCCGGCGATGTCGTTGCGCCAGGCGTCGGCCGCGTGGAACCCGCCGTCGGCGGCGTTCAGCTCCACCGTCACGTCCCGCTCGAAGGAGCCGTAGCCGTCGGCCGCGGCGAACAGGTTGAGCCGGCCCCACATCTCCGGGCCGTCCAGCAGGACGTAGCCGGCGGGCAGCGCGGTGGTGCGCAGCACCTCGCGGCGCTGGGCGGCGTCGAGGTAGGGCAGCCGGGTCTCCAGCAGGACCTCGGCGCCCTTGGGCACGGTCATCGGAACGTCCCGGCCGCTGCGGCGCAGGACGTACGTCAGCCGCGGCGTGACCTGCGCCGCGTTGGCCGCGCGGTCGGCGTACGGGTCCTCGTCCGGCGTGGCCCGGTGGGCGAAGGCGTACAGGGTGTCGGCCGTGCTGCCCGTCCTGGAGCGGAAGTAGGCGGCCGCCTGGTTCCGGGCGGCCGCCTTGAGGGCCGCGTTGCGCGGATCGGCGAGGGTGGCGGCGGCGAGCGCGGTGGCGAGCGTGCGGCCGCCGATGACGTCGAGCGGGGAGTGCATGCCCGAGGTGATCCGGGTGTGGCTGAGCTCGAAGGCCCGGGCGATCAGCTCCTGGAACCGCTCGGGCACCGCGTAGGCGAGGGCCAGCGCGGACAGGTGGAAGGCGTTGGTGTGACCGCTCACGAAGCCGCCGTCGTCGACCGGGGAGGTGCTGCGCTGGCGCAGCAGCTGCGGGGCGACGACGACGTCCGAGGCGTAGACCGGGTATCCGAGGGCGTCGGTGGCGCCGGTGGCGACCACCGTGCTGTCCTCGGTCAGCCGCCAGGGGCGCGGGTAGCGGTAGGCGTACTTGGCCGGGTTGCCCGAGGCGTACGGTCCGCGCAGCGTGTTGACCAGGGTGACCACCTGTCCCAGCTCCGAGTCGACGGCCCCGGGGCCGATCTCGGAGCCGGCGGGCGCGCCGGCCGGGACGGCGTCGTCGACCTTCGCGGGCGGAGTGGAGTCGGGTGCGGTGGTGATCGAGGTGACGGCCCGGGCGCCCGTCCGGTACAGGTCGGCGAGCGGGCCGAGACCGGCGATGACGGCGTACCCCTGGTGCTGGCGGTCGTAGACGAACGCCTCCCGGGCCTGCGCCGCGGTGCGCCGGGTGGTGGCCTCCACGCAGTAGCGCACGTTGGCGCGCAGCACGTCGGCCCGCAGCGGCGAGCCGTTGTCCCAGTCCGTGCCGGTGTGCCAGATCCGGCTCATCCCGGTGAGGATGCGCACGGCCGCGTTGCCCTCCGGGGTGAGGTCGGCCATCGTGTTGGTCGCGTAGGAGTCCACGAAGGCGGCGCCCTGGACGGGCCCGGCGGGCGCCGCGGCGGCTCGCTGCGGGGCGGCCAGCAGGCTCAGGGCCGTGGGCCCCGCGAGGACGGCGACCGAGGTGGCCGCGGAGTGGCGCAGCAAGCGCCGGCGGGTCAGGGCGGGCTGGTCGTTCATGGTGGTCTTCCTGCGGTGGTGCGCCTGGGGAGGGCGGAGCGGGGTAGCGGGCAGCGGGGCGGGGTGGCAAGGGGAATCCCCGGCCCGGGTGGCGGCCCGGGTCGGGGAGGTGCGGGGAGGCCGGCGGCGGGGGCTCGGCCGCCGGGGCTCAGCGGCGGGGGCTCGGCCGCCGGGGCTCAGCGGCGGGTGAACAGGAAGCCGAGCTTGTCGACCTCGTCGCCGGCGCGTCCCTGGAAGCCGGCGAACTGCCAGCCGTCGGGCGCGGTGCGGGTCACGCAGTCGGCGGTGGTGGTGCCGCCGGCCAGGCTGCGGCCCAGGTTGGTGCCGAAGGAGGTGTAGAAGATGCGGGTGTGCCCGTCGTACGAACCCTGGCAGAGGGTGGCCGAGTTGACGTACTCGCCGCTGCCCAGGGTGAGTGAGGAGGCGGTGCCGCCGGTGCCGCCGTGGGTGAGGGAGGTGCCGTCGGCGAGGGTCAGTCCGACCTGGTCGACCCGGCTGCCGGCCCGCAGGCTGACCGTGGTGGCCCGGGCACCGGCCGCGACCCGGTCGATGTCGTCGTAGAAGTCGCCGTGCGGGCCGCCGAACTGCTCGCTCGCCAGGTAGGCCTGGTTCCGGCTCCAGGAGAAGCCCACGGCGACCGGATCGTGGTCGGAGAGCATCTTGCCGGAGGCGTCCAGGAAGTCGGCGTGCTTGTTGGCGTACGAGGTCGCGGTCAGCGACACCAGCGCGCTGCTGCGGTAGAGGACCTTGTCGACGATCTCGCAGGTGTCGGTGGGCGCGTTCTGGTCGCACAGCAGCGGGTCCGCGCCGCGGGTCGGGGCCACGCCGCCGCGCTCCAGCTGCACCCAGGCGTCGGTCAGCCGGTTGTCGGCGGCGAAGGCTCCGATGGTGTCGTCGGCGCGGGTGTAGCGGGTGTTGGTGTCGCCCATCACCACGACGGCGTTCCCGGCCGAGTGGGTCTTGATGTAGCCGGTGAGCTGCGCCAGGTTGGCGGCGCGGGCGGTCTCGTCGCCGGGGTTGGTGCCCGCGTTCGCGTGGAGGTTGTAGAAGTCGACGTACACGCCCTCGGCGAGCCTGGTCCGCATGAAGGTGAAGCCCTTGGGGGTGAGGCAGTCACCGGAGTCCAGCTGGCAGTCGTTCCACTTGACCCGCTCGAAGTCGTCGCCGTCGTAGGCGAGACCGGACAGGGTGTTGAGCCCGCTGCCGATGCCCGCCCCGCCGCTGGTCGCGGTGCGGTTCGGGTGGGAGTCGGCGGCGTACAGGAAGGCGTGGTAGTTGAAGTCCTCCTGGACGTGCACGATGTCGTACGGCGCGAGCCGGCCGCCGATGGCGGTGGTGCTGCTCTGCCGCTCGGTGTCGGAGCTGTTCACCACCTGCGGCAGGCCGGCGACGTTGTAGGTCAGCGCGGAGAAGGTCCCGCCCCCGACGGCGGACGGCCCGGACGGCGCGACCGACCCGGACGGCGCGACCGGCGCACCGGCCGAGGCCTGCGCGGACGGCGCGCCGAGCAGGCCTCCCAGCACGGTGGCCGCCGTGAGCGCGCCCACCAGGGCGGCACGGGCGAAGGGCTGTCGGGGGCGGGGCTTGGACATCAGTGCTCCGATCGGAGTTCGGCCACGGGATCCGGTGCCCGGAGCGTATGGGCGAACGATGAGCGCGTCAACACCGCTGATGAGCTCTCACATGGCCTCTGAACTGGGTGTTTATGAGGCCATGCCAGATTCTCGGCAAAGGTTTTGTTAGCGTTAACAGATTGTTCTCCCAGCACCTCCCCGAGGCGGAGCGAGCCGCGAGGTCAGCCCCAGCCGTTGAAGGTCAGCGCCGGGTCGGCGTTCCGCACCAGGGTGCGGGCCTGCTCGGGCCACCAGGTGCCGGCCGGTGGATCGACGGAGCCGTACTCCGGGTCCGCCGTTCCACCGGGGATGCTGCGGTTGCACTGCCCGTCGGACTGGCCGACCGTCTTGATCCACAGGTAGGCGTCCGCGAGCGGGGTGCCGGTGTCGGCCGTGGGACGGTTGCCGATGCCGCGCCCGGGCGGGTTGCACCAGACCTGCGGGTCACCGGCGTACTTGCCCGCCGGCGGCGTCCAGTCGCCCTTCCCGTTGCGGCTGGTGTCGACGACGAAGTGGGTGAGCTCCTCCGCGGGCCGCGAGCCGACGTTCTGCTGGAACCACAGGTCGGTCCAGTGCCAGGTGGCGGGGTCGTCCACGTTGACGGCGTTGCCCGCGGCGCCGTCGTTGGGAGCGGCCGGGGAGTAGTACTGGCTCGCGCACTGCTCGGCGTGCCCCCGGGCCGCCGCCGGGCCCTTGGTGGCGTACCAGAGGCAGTCGGACACCCACGTGCCGTAGCGGTCGGACCAGTCGGTGGAGAAGAAGTTGGAGACGTTCAGGGAGAATCCCTGGGCGCGCTCGACCCCCGCGTCCATCAGGCGCTGCGTCATGGCGCCCACGCTCTGCCAGTGGCTGTTGCCCGCGTCCAGGTAGACGGTGGTGTTGGGCTGCTTCTCCAGGACGTCGATC
Organism: Kitasatospora sp. NPDC127060; assembly: GCF_042724935.1. Classification (NCBI taxonomy): domain Bacteria; kingdom Bacillati; phylum Actinomycetota; class Actinomycetes; order Kitasatosporales; family Streptomycetaceae; genus Kitasatospora; species Kitasatospora sp. NPDC127060. Next base: position 84,703 of record NZ_JBHXEG010000018.1, on the reverse strand, counting down.
GCGTACCGGAGATCGGCGATGCGCCCCGCGGTGAGGGCACCCGTCGGGTCGGTGGTCGGGGAACAGTCCCGGGGCAGGTTGGCCAGGGCGTCGGGTTCGAGGACGATCACCGCCTTGTCGCGCCCGATGCCCTTGGCCAGCCCGGCGATCCAGGCCCGGTAGTCCGCGTCCGACTGGGCGCCGCCGCTGGAGTACTGGGAGCAGTCCCGCCCCGGGACGTTGTAGGCGACCAGGACCGGGACGGTTCCGGTGCGGGCCGCCCGGCGGGCCAGGGTGTGCGTCTGACGCTGCACCTCGTCCGGGGTGCCGTCGGTGTACCAGTGGGCTCCGGGCCAACTGGCGAGCTTCGCCATGGCGGTGGCGCCGGCGAGGTCGCCGTTCAGCAGGTCGGTGGCGACCTGCTGCTCGGCGTCGCGGTCCGGTTCCACGTAGAAGCGGGTGTCGGCCGCCAGCGTGTGGCCCGTGGCCTGGTGGCCCTGGGCCTGAGCCTGAGCCTGAGCCGGGGCGGCGATGCCCGTCAGCAGCGCGGCCACGCCGACGGGGATCAGCGCACGGGGAATGCGTGGTCTCACAGGTGGGTCCTCCGGTCGGGTTCTCGGCTCAGTAGCCGAAGATCATGTTGTAGGCGACCTGCGGCAGGAACTGCCCCGCCGTCGATCCGGCGCCCACACCGCAGTTGCCGTCGGACTCGCCGGGCGCCTTGATCCACAGCAGCATCTCGGCTCCGCCGCCGTACTGCGTGGGGGTGCCGATCCTGCGCCCGGGCGGGTTGCACCAGGCGCCGTTCGATCCGTTGCCGTTGCGGCTGGTGTCGACGACGTACGGCTTGGTGAAGCCGTTGGACGACTGAAGGGCGGCGTTGACGGCGTCGCCGTAGGCCGTGTTCTGCCCGGTGCCGATGTAGTTCGACACGTTCAGCGAGAACCCGTGCGCGCCGCTCACCCCGGCCGCGGCCAGGTGCTGGGCCATGGTCTGGGCGCTCATCCAGGCGGGGTTCCCGGCGTCCAGGTAGAGGTTGGTGTTGGGAGCCTTGGCGTTGAACTGCGCGATGGCGTTGCGCAGCATCGCGTTGCGTTCGGTGATCTGACTCGTGCTCATGCAGCTCTGGTCACCGAGCGCGTCGGGTTCGAGGATGACGACCGCCGGCCGGTTGCCGATGCCACTGGCGAAGGCGGCGATCCAGGTGGCGTACTCGGCGGCGGACCCGGCGCCGCCACCGGACTGACCGGCGCAGATGTCCCGGTTGGGGATGTTGTAGGCGACCAGGATCGGCAGCCGGCCCGTGGCGGCGGCGGCGCCGACGTAGGCGCCGGTCGCCGTCCCGATGGTGCCGCTCCAGTTGCCGAACCAGCGCGCCGTCGGCACGGCGGCGATCGACGACCGGATGGCGGCCGCGCGGCCGTCGCCGGGGTTGGCGTTGAGCCACTGCTGGGCGCTGGAGTCGGGGTCGACGTAGAAGCCGCTGGTCAGGGTGGTGGGGGTGGCGTGGGCGGCTCCGGGGTTGACCGCGACCAGCAGCGCGGTCAGGGCGGGGGCCAGGAGCAGGAACAGCCGGCGAAGCGAGCGGCGCATGGGCTTCCTCCACTGGGTGGGGGTGGGTGGAAGTGAGTTCTGGAAGCGCTTCCAGATGCGAGGATGATTGGGCCCGGTCGAACCTGGTGTCAAGGCGTCTGCAGCAAGTTCGTTCAATTCTCAATATCCAGCGGGAACCGCCGGAGTGGCCGCTCTCCCCACAGAACCGACCCGCCTGGCCGTAGAGTGTGGAAGCGCTTCCGACCAGCGGAGGCATTGCGTTGGTCGGTCGCCCTGGCGGCACGGGATGTCCGTGGAACCATGGTCCGGACAACGTCCGTCGGCAACAGGAGGATCAACGATCGCGATGGAGACGTCTCCACGACGCCAGCCGACGCTGGACGAGGTCGCCGCCCGGGCCGGCGTCTCACGCACGGCGGCTTCCCGCGTCATCAACAACGTGCCGCACGTGAGCGCGGCCAAGCGCGCCGCGGTGGAACGGGCGGTCCGCGAGCTCGGCTACGTGCCGAACCCGACCGCGCGAGCACTGGCGACCCGGCGCGCGGGCACGGTCGTCCTGGCGGTGTCCAGCGACGAACCCGGCCTGTTCGCCGACCCGTTCTTCGCCGAGGTGACGGTGGGCGTCAGCTCCTTCCTCGACCAGACGGACCTGGAGCTGGTCCTGCTGCTGGCCAACACGCCCCGCGGCAAGGAGCGCCTACGGCGCATCCTGAGCTCCCAGCGGGCGGACGGCGTGATGCTGATGGCGGTGCGCGGCGACGACCCCCTGGGCCGGCTGGCCGAGCGGACGGACCTGCCCGTGGTCTTCGGCGGCCTGCCGCTCACCGGCACCCCGCCCCGGTGGTACGTGGACCCGGACAACCGGGGCGGCGCGCGCCTGGCCGTCGAGCACCTGGTCGGCAGCGGACGCCGGAACATCGCGATGATCACCGGGCAGGTCGACCTCCAGGCCGCCGTCGCCCGCGAACAGGGCTTCCGCGAGGCACTCGTCCTGGCCGGACTGTCCCCCGCCGGCCTGGTCCCGGGCGACTTCACCCAGGGCGGCGGCGAGGCCGCGATGGAGCGGCTGCTCGCGGACCGCCCGGACGTCGACGCGGTGTTCGCGGCCAATGACGGCATGGCCCTGGGAGCGCTGCGCGCCCTGCGCCGCCACGGCCGACACGTCCCCGGGGACGTCGCGGTCGTCGGCTTCGACGACCTGGCCGGCGCCCTGTACGCCGACCCGCCGCTGACGACCGTGCACCAGCCGGTGCGCGCGCTCGGGCTGGAGATGGCCCGGATGCTCGTGGCGGCCGTCGAGGGCCAGGACCCGAGCCCGCTCGTCCTGCCGACCCGCCTGACGATCCGGGAATCCGCCCCCCTCACGACCGGCTGATTCCGCGGCGCACCGGGGCCGCCCTGGACACGCTTCCGAGCCCCAGGGCGCCCCCGACGGTGCTTCCGGGCCGCCCTGCCACCCTCCCCGACGCCGGGCCGCCTCACCTCCGACCTGCCGGCGACCCGCCAGCGACCGGTCACTGACCTGCCGACGATCGGCCACCGACCGGCCGCTGACCGGCCGCTGACCGGCGAACCGGCTCGAACGGCCGCCAGCGGAACACCTCTTGACATTTTCCCGTCCGAGGCAGCAGGGTTTGCTGAACTGGAAGCGCTTCCAGTCACGGAGGCGCTCCTGGGGCCGAACCCGCCCCGCCCCTCACACACCGCGTCCCACGCCCTCGTCGCAACCGCCCCGGCCCCGTCCCCGGCACCGCGAGAGCGCCGCGCCCGCGCGCGTCCCACCCGCGCACCCCGCTAACCGCCTCCCTGGAGAACCTCATGTTCCTGCGCCGTCGTTCCCGCAGAGCCGCCGCCCTCCTGTCGGCCGCCGTCGCCACCGCGACCCTGGCCACCGGATGCGCCTCGGGAGGGGCCGGCTCGGACGACCCGAACGCGAAGATCACGCTGACCGTCGGCGACTTCGGCACCTTCGGCTACAAGGAGGCCGGGCTCTTCGACGAGTACACGAAGGCGCACCCGAACATCACGATCAAGGAGAACACCACCACCCAGGAGGGCGACTACTGGACCGCGCTGCAGACCCGGCTCTCGGGCGGCGGACTCGACGACGTCCAGGCGCTGGAGGTCAGCCGGATCGCGCTGGCCACCTCCGACCAACTCAGCGGCGCCTTCACCGACCTGTCGAAGGTCCAGGGAGTCGACAAGGACGCCTACCTGCCCTGGAAGTGGAAGCAGGCGACCAACGCCCAGGGCAAGACCGTCGGCCTCGGCACCGACGTCGGCCCGATGGCGATCTGCTACCGCCAGGACCTCTTCCAGGCCGCCGGCCTGCCCGGCGACCCCGCCGCCGTCAGTGCCCTGTGGGCCGGTGACTGGGCGAAGTACGTCGAGGTCGGCCGCCAGTACCAGGCCAAGGCCCCCAAGGGCACCTTCTTCATGGACACCGCCACCGGCCTCTACAACGGCGTGGTCTCCTCCAACGCGGAGCAGTACTACAAGAACGGCAAGATGAACTACCAGGACTCCGCCGGTGTGAAGAACGGCTGGAAGCTGGCCTCCGACGCGGTCCAGGGCGGCATGACCCAGGGACTCAAGGAGTTCGACACCCCCTGGCAGACGGCCTTCTCCAACTCCACGTTCGCCACCACCGTCTGCCCGTCCTGGCAGCAGGCCAACATCGAGAAGTTCTCCGGCCCGGACAACGCCGGCAAGTGGAACGTCGCGCAGGCCCCCACCGCGGGCAACTGGGGCGGCTCGTTCCTGGCCGTACCGGCCTCCGGCAAGCACGTGGCCGCTGCCCAGGCACTGGTCGTCTGGCTCACCGCCCCCGAACAGCAGGCCAAGGTCTTCCAGAAGGTCGGCACCATCCCGGCCAACCAGAAGGCGTACGCGCTCCCGGGCGTCATGGACTTCAAGAACCCGTACATCGGCCCGAACGCCCCCACCGGGCAGATCTTCTCCACCGCGGCCAAGGCCATCCAGCCGGCCGAGACCGGCCCGCACCACGGTGACCTGCACGGGGCGTTCAGCAACGGCGTGCTGCTGATGGAGCAGAACCACGAGAGCTCCGAGGCCGCCTGGGCCGACACCACCAAGCAGATCGCGAGCACCATCCAGTAGCCGCGGGCCACGCCGTACGGACCGCGCGGCAGCTCCATCCCCGCGCGGTCCGTACCGGCGTCCGGCAGCCGAGACCGAACCCAAGTCCAGTCCAGAGCGACCCGACGGCCCGCCCGGCCGTCGCCCCGGCACGGAGGAACCTGTGGCCACCTCGACCCGCACCCACCGAAGCGACCCGGCCGAACCGCCACCCGGCGCGAGCCCGCCGAAGCGCGCCGGAGAGCCGACGGGCCTGCGCAGCCGACTGCACCGCTGGGACCACAAGGTCTCGCCCTACGTGTTCGTCTCGCCCTTCTTCCTCGTGTTCGCGGTCTTCGGGCTCTTCCCCCTGGTCTACACGGGCTGGCTTTCCCTGCACCAGGTCAGCCTCTACAACGTGGACCAGGCGGACTGGGTCGGTCTCCAGAACTACGCCGACCTGCTGTTCGGACCGCCGAGCGAACTCTTCTGGCACGCCCTGCGCAACACGATCACCCTCGGCCTGCTGTCCACCGTCCCGCAGCTGCTGATCGCGCTCGGCCTCGCCCACCTGCTCAACTACCGCCTCCCGGCCCGCGGTTTCTTCCGCACGGCGCTGCTGGCGCCGTACGCGACCTCGGTGGCGGCCGCCACGCTCGTCTTCGCCCTGATCTTCAGCCCCGAGGGCGGCATGGCCAACTGGCTGCTGGGGCTGGTGGGCATCGGGCCGGTCAGCTGGGAATCCGGCACCTGGAGCTCCCAGCTCGCCATCTCGGTGATCGTCATCTGGCGCTGGACCGGCTACAACGCGCTGATCTACCTCGCCGCGATGCAGGCCATCCCCCGCGAGCTGTACGAGGCCGCCGCGATCGACGGCGCCAACCGCTGGCAGCAGTTCCGCAACGTCACGATCCCCGAACTGCGGCCCACCATCCTGTTCACCGTCGTCGTCTCGTTCATCGGAGCGACCCAACTCTTCGGCGAGCCCTACCTGTTCGGAGGTCAGAGCGGCCACCAGGGCGGCACCCAGCACCAGTACGAGACGCTCGGCGTCTTCATGTACGACCAGGGCTTCCACTACAGCATGCTCGGCCGCGCCTCAGCCGTCGCCTGGCTGATGTTCGTCCTGCTCCTGCTGGTCGGCCTGGCCAACACGCTGATCGCCCGCCGCCTGCGTTCCGCCAAGTGACCGAGAAGGACGACGACATGACCACCACCCCCGCCCCCGACTCCCCCGCCCCGCGCGCCATCGCGCGCCGGAGCCGGCTGCGCTCCCCGGGCGCGGGCGACCAGCACCGGGCCGGGCCGCTCGCGCTGACGACGCTGACCCTGGTCGCCCTCGCCTCGCTGTTCCCGCTGTACTGGACCCTCGTGGCGGCGTCGACCGACGGCCACCGGGTGGTCGCCACACCCCCGCCGCTGGTGCCCGGGTCGAACCTGTTCCACAACATCGGTTACGCGTGGGACAACGCCGGGGCACGCGGCATGGGCGTCGCGCTGCTCAACTCGACCCTGGTCGCCGGCGCCGTCGCGGTCAGCACGGTGGCGTTCGCCGTCCTGGCCGGCTTCGCGTTCGCCAAGCTGCGCTTCCGCGGCCGGGGCGCCATGCTCGCCCTCGTCGTCGCCACCATGGCCGTGCCCGCCCAGGTCAGCGTGGTACCGCTGTTCATCCTGATGCGGCACCTGGGGCTCGGCAACCAGCTCGGCGCCCTGATCCTGCCCTCCCTGGTGACGGCCTTCGGCGTCTTCTTCATGCGCCAGTACCTCACCCAGGCCCTGCCCACCGAACTCCTGGAGGCGGCCAGGGTCGACGGCGCCAACTCGCTGCGCGTCATCTGGCACGTCGTCCTGCCGATCGCCCGGCCCGCCATGGCCGTCCTGGGCATGCTCACCTTCGTCCAGTCGTGGAACGACTTCCTGTGGCCCGTCATCGCGATGAACGGCGCCATCAACCCCACGGTCCAGGTCGCCCTCGCCGGACTCGGCACCGGCTGGTCGACCGACTGGTCCGTCATCACGGCCGGCGCGCTCATCGGCACCGTACCGCTGCTCCTGGTCTTCACCGTCTTCGGACGGCAGATCGTCGGCGGCATCACCCAGGGCGCACTGAAGGGTTGACGGTCCATCAGGCCGATGCCCGCTGTTCACCCCACCGCACTCATTGGAGCCCTTCTGTCATGACCGTGGTCTCACCGGACAACCACCGCACCCGACGCGCGTTCCCACCGGGCTTCGCCTGGGGCACCGCCACCGCCGCCTACCAGATCGAGGGCGCCGTCACCGAGGGCGGCCGGACCCCCTCGATCTGGGACACCTTCAGCCGCATCCCCGGCAAGGTCGCCAACGGCGACACGGGCGACACCGCGGTGGACCACTACCACCGCTTCCGCGAAGACGTCCGGATCATGGCCGACCTCGGCCTCACCTCCTACCGCTTCTCCATCGCCTGGCCCCGCGTCCAGCCCACCGGACGCGGCCCCGCGAACCAGCGCGGCCTGGACTTCTACCGGGAGCTGGTCGACGAGCTGCTCGGCCACGGCATCACCCCCGTGGCCACGCTCTACCACTGGGACCTCCCGCAGGCGTTGGAGACCCCGCCGGTCAACGGCTCCGCCGCGGGCGGCGGCTGGCCCGCCCGGGAGACCGCGTACCGCTTCGCCGAGTACACGGGACTCGTCGCCGAGGCGCTCGGCGACCGGGTGTCCACCTGGACCACCCTCAACGAGCCCTGGTGCAGCGCCTTCCTCGGCTACGGCGCCGGCGTCCACGCCCCCGGCCGCACCGACCCGGCCGACGCGCTGCGCGCCGCCCACCACCTCAACCTCGGCCACGGCCTGGCCGTCGGCGCCCTGCGGGCCGCGCTGCCCGCCGCCGCCCAGCTGGCCGTCTCGCTCAACCTGCACGTCGTGCGGCCATTGAGCGAGCGCCCGGAGGACCTGGAGGCGGTCCGACGGATCGACGCCGTGGGCAACCGGATCTTCACCAGCCCGATGCTCAGGGGCCGCTACGACGACGACCTCCTCAAGGACACCGCCCACCTGGTCGACTGGGACGCCCTGGTCCGCGACGGCGACCTCGCCGAGATCTCCCGCCCGATCGACCTGCTCGGCCTCAACTACTACAACCCGACCGTCGTCTCCGCCTCGGCCCCCGGCCAGGCGCTCCCCCGGGACGACGGGCACGGCGGCGGCACGGCCTCGCCCTGGCCGGGCGCCGAGGACGTCGCCTTCCACCGCGCCAACGACGACCTCACCGCCATGGACTGGCCGATCGACCCGACCGGGCTGTCCGACTGCCTGCTCGCGATGCACCGCGAGTTCGGCCTGCCCCTGCTGGTCTCGGAGAACGGCGCCGCCTTCCAGGACACCGTCGCCCCCGACGGCACCGTCCACGACCCCGAGCGCACCGCCTACCTGCGCGGCCACCTCGACGCCGTCGCCGACGCGATCGCCGCCGGCGCGGACGTCCGCGGCTACTTCCTCTGGTCCCTGCTCGACAACTTCGAGTGGGCGTACGGCTACGACAAGCGCTTCGGCATCGTCCACGTCGACTACGACACCCTGGTCCGGACCCCGAAGAGCAGCGCCCACTGGTACGCGGGGGTGATCCGTCGCGGCGGACTGGACTGACGTCGCACGCCGGGGCCCGGCGCACCCACGGGTGTGCCGGGCCCCGCGCCGGCCCGACACGGCACCGCTCCGACGGCCGTGCGGGCGTGCCGGGCGCGCGCGCCCGGCATAGCGTGGCCGACGGCGCCCGCCCGCCCGGGGGCGGTGCGCGAGGCCGCAACCCGGATCCATGGAGGTCGATTCATGCGCGCGGTGACCTATGACTCGTACGCCCCGGACAACTCCCGACTCGAGTACGGCGAGGTGCCCGAACCGAAGGTCGGCCCCGGCCAGGTGCTGATCCAGGTCAAGGCGGCCTCCGTCAACCCGGTCGACTGGAAGGTCATGGCGGGCGGCCTGGACGCCATGATGGACACCGTCTTCCCCGCCATCCCGGGCTGGGACGTCGCCGGGGTGGTCACCCGCACCGGCCCCGACACGCCCGAGTTCGCCCCGGGGGACGAGGTGATGGCCTACGCCCGCAAGGACGTGGTGCAGGCCGGCACGTTCGCCGAGTACGTCGCGGTCGCCGCACCCGCGGTGGCCCGCAAGCCCGCCGGGCTCGACTGGGCCCAGGCCGCCGGGCTGCCGCTGGCCGGACTCACCGCCCAGCGCAGCCTGGAGCGGCTCGCGGTCGGCCCTGACGACGTGCTCCTGGTGCACGGCGCCGCCGGCGGGGTGGGCAGCCTCGCGGTGCAGCTCGGCCGCGACCTCGGGGCCCGGGTGATCGGCACGGCCTCGGAGCGCAACCACGCGTATCTCCGCAAGCTGGGCGCCGAACCGGTGACGTACGGCGACGGCCTGACCGAGCGGGTGCGCGCGCTGGCGCCCGACGGCGTCTCGACCGTCGCGGACTTCGTCGGCGGCCAGTTGGAGACGACCCTGGCCGTGCTCGCCGACGGCGGGCGGCACATCTCCGTCGCCGACCCGGGAGTGACTCAGCACGGCGGCCACTGGATCTGGGTCCGCCCTGACGGTGCAAAGCTGGCCGAGCTCGCGGCCGTGGTGGAGCGCGGCGCACTGACCGTCGAGGTCGCCGAGACGTTCCCGCTGGAGCGGACGGGTGAGGCCTTCGACGCCAGCCGTACCGGCCGTACCCGCGGGAAGCTGGTCATCCTGCCGTGATCCCCGCCCGTCCTCCGGCCGAGGGCGCGGGTCGTACAAGCCGGACATAGCCTGGAGCCAGGCGCCGGAACCCCCGTCCGGCGTGCCCGGCTGCCCGGACGGAGGCGCGCGTGGAGACGACTGGCGAGCGGGACGCACCCACAGCCGTTGTCGTGGTCGACCCGGACGGCGTGGTGACCGGCTGGAGCGAGGGCGGGGTGCTGCTGCTGGGCTGGACGGCGGAGGAGACCGTCGGCCGCCCGGTGGCCGACTTCCTGATCGATCCCCCGCCCGCCTTCCCCGGGAATGACGGCCTCGGGGGTGGCCGCCCGGGCTCCACGTCGGTCACGGTGCGCCGCCGGGACGGTTCCACGGTGGACGCCGTGGTGACGGCCCACCTGCTCGGAGGCGCCGACGGGCGGCCACTCGGTCGCGCACTGACCTTCCAGCGCTGGGACCGCCGCCCGGTGATCGCCGACCGGGCCTTCGAGCAGTGCCCCTTCGCCCTGGGGGTCTACGACCCAGAACTGCGGTTCCTCTGGGTGAACGCCGCCGCGTGCCGGGTGATCGCGCACACGGAGGAGCAGATCCGCGGTGAGAAGTACCGCGAACTGTTCCCCGAGTTGGAGGGGGTCCCGTACACCGACAAGCTCTCCGAGGTGGCCAGGACGGGCGAGCCCGCGCGCCTGATCACGATCTTCAAGCCGTTGGGCAGCGCCTACGCGAATGCCTGGGCCACCAGCATCTGGCCCGTCCGGGACGCCGACGGCAGGGTGCGCGCGGTCGCCAACTGGGGCTTCGACATGAGCGCCGAGTACTGGGCCCGCCAGCGCCTGCTCATCCTCAACGAGGCCACCCGGGGCATCGGCCGGGCCCTGGACGTGATCAGCACCGCCCGGGAACTGGCCGAAGCCCCGGTGCCGGGCTTCGCCGATCTCGTCACCGTCGACCTCTTCGACGAGGTCCTGCGCGGGGAGGAGCCGCCCGCCTCCGCCGCGGTCGCCGCCGGCGGCACCGTCACGCTCGTCCGCGCCGCCCGGAACAGCGCGAAGGAGGACCCCGACGGAGCCCTCGCACCGGTGGCGCCGGTCGGCTACGCGCCCGGCTCCGTCGTCGCCCGCTGCATGTCCACCGGCAGGTCCCTGGCGCAGCTCGCCGCCGAGCCCGACGAGGGCGGCGAATGGGCCTTCGGCCCCGGTCTCGCCGCCGACCCCGCCCACTGGCCGCCGGGCACTCCGCTGATCGACCGGTCCATCGCCGCGCAGGGGCTGACCGGCCGGATCACCGTGCCGCTGCTGGCCCGCGGCGCCGTGCTCGGCGTCGTCGCCTTCGCCCGCCGGGACCGGCCGGAGGCCTTCACCGCCGACGACCTGATCCTCGCCGAGGAACTGGCCGCCAAGGCCGCCGTCGCCGTCGACAACGCCCGCCGGTACACCCGCGAGCACGCCCTCGCACTGACCCTGCAACGCAGTCTGCTGCCGCAGCGGCTGCCCGAGCACGGGGCGATCGAGGTGGCCTCCGGCTACCTTCCCGCCGGGGCCGGCGCCGGCGTGGGCGGTGACTGGTTCGACGTCATCGCCCTGTCCGGCGCGCGGGTCGCCCTGGTCGTCGGCGACGTCGTCGGCCACGGCGTGCACGCCTCGGCCAGCATGGGCCGGCTCCGCACCGCGGTCCGCACCCTGGCCGACGTGGACCTGCCGCCGGACGAGCTGCTCACCCACCTGGACGACCTGGTCCTCCACCTCCCCGACGACCACCGGTCCGAAGGCGGTTTCGAGCCCGCCGGCGAGACCGGCGCCACCTGCCTGTACGCCGTGTACGACCCGGTCTCCCGGCGCTGCGCCCTGGCGAGCGCGGGCCATCCGCTGCCGCTGGTCATCTCGCCCGACGGCACCAGCACCCCGATCGAAGCGCAGCCCGGTCCGCCGCTCGGCGTCGGCGGGCTGCCGTTCGAGGCGACCGAGATCGAGGTGCCCGAAGGCAGTCTGCTCGCGCTCTACACCGACGGACTGGTGCGGAACCGCGAGCGCGACGGCGGGCAGGGGGCCGGCGACCTGCTCCGGCTCCTGGGCGAGCCGGCCGCCTCGCTGGAGGCGCTCTGCGACACCGCGATGAAGGCCATGCTGCCGGAGCACCGCACTGACGACGCGGCCCTGCTGCTCGCCCGCACCCGCGCGCTGGACCCCGACCACGTCGCCGACTGGGACATCGAGCCCGACCCCACGCAGGTGGCCCGCGCCCGGCAGCTGGCCGCCGACCAACTGGCCGCCTGGGGCCTGGAGGAGACGGCGTTCGTCACCGAACTGGTCGTCAGCGAGCTGGTCACCAACGCGATCAAGTACGGTCAACCACCCATCAGGCTGCGCCTGATCCGCGACACCTCGCTGATCTGCGAGGTCTCCGACGGCAGTGCCACCGCCCCGCACCTTCGCCGGGCGCGCATCTTCGACGAGGGCGGCCGAGGCCTGATGCTCGTCGCCCAGCTCACCCAGGGCTGGGGCACCCGGCACACCACCAGCGGCAAGACGATCTGGTGCGCCCAGACCCTCAGCCCGCCGTAACGCCCCTGCCGCACTCGGCAGTTCACCCCCCAGCCCCGGCACGCGCCTCCACCGGGATCCCCGGACCGAAGAGAAAGCTCGGATGATTCTGAACCGGGAATCGTGAACACGAGAGAAGTTCAGCCAATTGACCGGCCCAGCAACCTGCCGGCGGCACGTTCGACGAGTAAACATCGGAGGAATCCTTGCGAGGGCCGGTCCGGGCCTCATATGGTCATGGCACCGATACACCGATGTGTTGATGGGAGCCACCAGATGAAGCTGCTGCGACTCGGCGAGCCCGGAGCGGAGACGCCTGCCGTCCGCGACGAGGAGGGCACGACCTTCGGCCTCACCGGCCTGACCGACGACATCGACGGTCCTTTCCTCGCCTCCGGCGGGATCGACCGGGTCCGCGCCGCGCTGACGGAGGGTTCGCTGTCGGCCATCGACCCGGCCGGTCTTCGGCTCGGGGCACCCGTCGCCCGTCCGGGCAAGGTGGTCTGCATCGGCCTCAACTACCGCGACCACGCCGAGGAGACCGGCGCGGCCGTCCCCGAGCGACCGGTGGTCTTCATGAAGGACCCGTCCACCGTCGTCGGCCCCCTGGACCCCGTGCTGATCCCGCGCGGCTCGGTGAAGACCGACTGGGAGGTGGAACTCGCCGTCGTCATCGGCCGGGAGGCCCGCTACCTCACCGACCCCGCGGAGGCGGCGGAGTGCATCGCCGGCTACGCGATCAGCAACGACGTCTCCGAGCGCGAGTTCCAACTGGAGTTCTCCGCCCAGTGGGACATCGGCAAGTCCTGCGAGAGCTTCAACCCGCTCGGCCCCTGGCTGGTCACCCCGGACGAGGTGGGTGACCCGCAGAACCTGGGACTGCGACTGACCGTCAACGGCGAGCCGCGCCAGGACGGCAGCACCAAGAACATGGTCTTCGACGTCCACTACCTGGTCTGGTACCTGAGCCAGTACATGGTGCTGCGCCCCGGCGACGTCATCAACACCGGCACACCGGCCGGCGTGGCCCTGGGCCTGCCCGACACTCCCTACCTGCGCGCGGGCGACACCGTCGAGCTGACCATCGAAGGCCTCGGCACCCAGCGCCAGACCTTCCGCGACGCGTGAGGGGCGCCTCCTCGTCCGCGACCACGGCGCGGACGAACGCAGTCGACACCTACGACGACCGGGTCTCCCCGGACACCGACCACCACGGCTCCTTCCCGACCGAGGAGCCGGCACCGAAGGAGGCGACCGCATGACGGTCCCGGAACTCGACGGACTCACCGCGGTCGTCACCGGCGGTGGCTCCGGCATCGGGCTGGCCACGGCCACCCTGCTCGCCGAACGCGGCGCCCGGGTGGCCGTCCTGGACCTGGACCCGTCGGCGGTGCCGGAGCCGCTGCTCGGCTTCACCGCCGACGTCTCCGACGACACCTCGGTGTCCGGTGCCGTCGGGGCGGCGGCCGAGGCCCTCGGCGGGATAGACATCCTGGTCAACAACGCGGGCATCGGCGCGATCGGGACCATCGAGGACAATCCGGACGAGCAGTGGCACCGCGTCCTCGACGTCAACCTGCTCGGTGTCGTCCGCACCACCCGGGCCGCCCTCCCGCACCTGCGCCGGTCGGCCCGGGCCTCGGTGGTCAACCTCGGCTCGATCTGCGTCACCACCGGTCTGCCGCGGCGCGCGCTGTACGCGGCGAGCAAGGGCGCCGTGCACTCGCTCTCCCTGCACATGGCCGCCGACTACGTCCGCGAGGGCATCCGGGTCAACTGCGTCAGCCCCGGCACCGTGGACACCCCGTGGGTCGGCCGGCTGCTGGACGCCGCCGACGACCCGGCCGCCGAACGTGCCGCGCTGAACGCCCGTCAGCCGCACGGACGCCTGGTCACCCCCCACGAGGTGGCGGCCGCCATCGCCTACCTGGTCTCCCCGGCCGCCGGCAGCACCACTGGCGCGACCCTCCAGGTCGACGGCGGGATGGCGAACCTGCGGCTGCGGACGGAGGCTGGATCATGACCTCGCGCCGCCGTCGTCCCCTGGGGCGCAGCAAGGTGGAGGTCGGTGAACTCGCCTTCGGTGCGGCGGGCATCGGCAACCTGTTCACCCCGGTCACCGACGCCGAAGCAGAAGCGGCCGTCGCCACCGCCTGGCAGTCGGGCGTGCGCTACTTCGACACCGCCCCGCACTACGGCCTGGGCCTGTCCGAGCGTCGGCTCGGACAGGCCCTGCGCGGCCGCCCCAGGGGCGAGTACGTCCTCTCCACCAAGGTCGGCCGACTGCTGCGACCGGTCCCGGAGCCCGAGGGCGACGACCTCGCCGACGGCTTCGCCGTCCCCGCCACCCACCGCCGGGTCTGGGATTTCAGCGCCGTGGGCGTCCGCCGCTCGATCGAGGACAGCCTCGAACGGCTCGGGCTGGACCGGATCGACGTCGTCTACCTGCACGACCCCGACGAGCACGCGGACCAGGCGATCTCCGAGGCCTATCCGGAGCTGGCCCGGCTGCGCGCCGAAGGGACGGTAGGCGCGATCGGTGTCGGAATGAACCAGGCGGAGCTGCTCGCCCGGTTCATCCGCGAGACCGACCTCGACACCGTCCTCCTGGCCGGCCGCTACAGCCTGCTCGACCAGCGCGGACTCACCGACCTGCTGCCGCTGGCCGCCGAACGCGGCGTCGGCGTCGTGATCGGCGGCGTCTTCAACTCCGGTCTGCTCGCCGACCCCCGCCCCGGCGCGACCTTCGACTACGCCGCCGCGTCCGAGGAACTGCTCACGCGCGCCCTCGACCTCAAGGCCGTCTGCGAGGAGCACGGCGTGCCGCTGCGCGCCGCGGCGCTGCGCTTCCCGTTCGGGCACCCCGCCGTGGCGAGCGTCCTGGTCGGCACCCGCAGCGCCGCCGAGGCGCGGGACGCCGCCACCATGCTCCGGCACCGCGTGCCGGACGCGCTGTGGGCGGACCTCAAGGAGCGCGGGCTGCTGCCGCCGGACGTCCCGGCCCCGCAGGAGGCGCACTGATGCGCATCGCGTTGTTCATCACCTGCTTCAACGACACCATGTTCCCCGAGACCGGCCGCGCCGTGGTGACAGTCCTCGAACGGCTCGGCCACACCGTGGACTTCCCGCAGGAGCAGACCTGCTGCGGGCAGATGCACGTCAACACCGGCTACCGTACCGAGGCCGTCCCGATGATGGCCCGGTTCACCCGGACCTTCGCCGACTACGACGCGGTCGTCACCCCGTCCGCGTCCTGCGCCGGGCTGGTCCGGGAGCACCACCCCGTCCTCGCGGAGCGGTACAGCCCCCCGGAGCTGCGCCGCCAGGTCGCCGAACTGGCTCCCCGGGTCCACGAGTTCACCGAGTTCCTGACCGACGTCCTCGGTGTCACGGACGTCGGCGCCCGGTTCCCGCACCGCGTCACCTACCACCCCACCTGCCACTCGCTGCGCGGACTGCGGCTCGGCGACCGGCCGTGGCGGCTGCTGCGCGCGGTCGAGGGCCTCGACCTGGTCGAGCTCCCGGCCGCCGACTCCTGCTGCGGCTTCGGCGGCACCTTCGCCCTCAAGAACGCCGCGACCTCCGGCGCGATGCTCGCCGACAAGGTCGGGGCGGTGCGGGAGACGGAGGCCGAGGTGCTGTGCACGGTCGACAACTCCTGTCTGATGCACATCGGCGGCGGGCTCTCCCGGCAGGCCGCCGGGGTACGGACGATGCACCTGGCCGAGATCCTCGCCGCCACCGAAGGAGTGCGGCCGTGACCGCCCCGGCCGGACGCGGGGTGGTCTGGCTGGGCTCGCCGTCCTTCCCCGACGCCGCCCGCGAGGCCCTCGGGAACACCCGGCTGCGGGCCAACCTGAAACACGCCACGACCGTCATCCGCGACAAGCGCCTGGCCGTCGCCTCGGAGCTGGACGACTGGGAGGCCCTGCGCACCGCCGCCGACGCGATCAAGACCCGGACCCTGCGCCACCTCGACCGGCACCTGGTGCGCCTGGAGGAGGAGGTCACCGCGGCCGGCGGGACGGTCCACTGGGCCGCCGACGCCGCCGACGCCAACCGCATCGTCACCGAACTGGTGCGGGCCACCGGCGAGGCGGAGGTGGTCAAGGTCAAGTCCATGGCGACCCAGGAGATCGGCCTCAACGAGGCGCTCGCCGAGGCCGGCATCACCGCCTACGAGACCGACCTCGCCGAGCTCATCGTCCAGCTCGGCGACGACCGCCCCTCGCACATCCTGGTCCCGGCGATCCACCGCAACCGGACCGAGATCCGCGAGCTGTTCGCCGAGCGGATGGGCGACTGGGGGCAGCCGGCTCCCGAGGGGCTGACCGACGACCCCGCGGCGCTCGCCGAGGCCGCCCGGCGGCACCTGCGGCAGAAGTTCCTGCGCGCCAAGGTCGCCGTCTCCGGCGCCAACTTCGCGGTCGCCGACACCGGCACCGTCGTCCTGGTGGAGTCCGAGGGCAACGGCCGGATGTGCCTCACCCTGCCCGAGACCCTGATCACCGTGATGGGCATCGAGAAGGTCGTCCCCACCTGGGCGGACCTGGAGGTGTTCCTCCAGTTGCTCCCCCGCTCCTCCACCGGCGAGCGGATGAACCCCTACACCTCCACCTGGAGCGGCACCACGGAGGCCGACGGACCGTCTGAGTTCCACCTCGTCCTGCTCGACAACGGGCGCACGGACACCCTCGCCGACACCGTCGGCCGCCAGGCCCTGGCCTGCATCCGCTGCTCCGCCTGCCTCAACGTCTGCCCGGTCTTCGAGCGCACCGGAGGCCACGCCTACGGCTCGGTCTACCCCGGGCCGATCGGCGCCGTGCTCACCCCACAACTCGTCGGTGTGGCCAGTGACGTCGAAAGCAGTGCGGCCTCCCTTCCCTTCGCCTCCACCCTGTGCGGGGCCTGCTACGACGCCTGCCCGGTGAAGATCGACATCCCGAAGCTGCTGGTGCACCTGCGGTCCTCGGCCGTCGAGGCCAGGCGCGGGCCGGGCGGCCTGCCCACCGGCGAGGCACTGGCGATGAGGGCCGCCGCCGCCGTCCTCGGCTCCCCCGCCCTGCTCGGTGCCGCCCAGCGGGCGGCCTCGCTCGGCGGCCGGGCGCTGGCCCGGGGCGGCCGGATCGGCCGGCTGCCGGGCCCGCTGAGCGGCTGGTCCGCGGCGCGGGACACCCCGGCGCCGCCCGCCGAGTCCTTCCGCGCCTGGTGGCGCAAGAACCGGGAGGGGCAGTGACGAACACGAAAGCGGCGAACACCCGGGACGCCGTCCTCGGCCGCATCCGCGCCGCGCTCGCCGACGTCCCCGCCGAGGAGGGCCCGGAGGACCTGCCCGTCCCGCGCGACTACCGGCGCGGTCACGCCGACGGCGAGGACCTGGTGGCGCTGTTCGCCGAGCGGGTCGCCGATTACCGCGCCACCGTCGTCCGGACCGACCCGGCCGGACTGCCCGGAGCGATCGACGCCGCCCTCACCGCGCGCGGCGCCCTGCGTCTGGCGGTGCCCGACGGCTTTCCGGACGGCCTGCTGCCCTCCGGCGACCGGGAGTGGCACCGGGAGCCCCTGGACGTCCCCGCGCTGGACGCCCTGGACGGCGCCGTCACCCTCGCCGCCGTCGGCATCGCCGTCACCGGCACCGTCGTCCTGGACACCGGCCCGGGCCAGGGTCGGCGCGCCCTGACCCTCGTCCCCGACTACCACCTGTGCATCGTGCGCGCGGAGCAGATCGTGGACGACGTCCCCGGGGCCCTCGCCCGCCTCGACCCGCGCCGGCCGTTGACCTTCGTCTCCGGCCCGTCCGCGACCAGCGACATCGAACTCACCCGGGTCGAGGGCGTGCACGGTCCCCGGGCCCTGGTCGTCGTCATCGTCGACGCCGCCCACCCCGGGCCCTCGGAGCAGCCATGAGGACCTCCCGGCGCACCCGGGTCCGCGGGAAGCGGACTGAGGAGTAGCCGTCCCGGCCGCCGTTCCCGGCCCCGGTGCCCCGAAGCGCCGGGGCCGGGACCGGCGGAACCCGTATGCTGCGAAGATCAGACGACCAGGAGAGGCGAGGCAGTGCCAGTCACCGACGAGGCGATCGAGAAGATCAAAGCCATGATCGTGAGCGGTGAGCTCCGCCCGGGTTCGAAGCTCCCGAAGGAGGCGGACCTCGCCGGGCGGTTGGGCCTGTCGCGCAACTCCCTGCGGGAGGCCGTCAAGGCGCTCTCGCTCATCCGGGTGCTCGACGTGCGCCAGGGCGACGGCACGTACGTGACCAGCCTGGAGCCCGACATCCTGCTGGACGCCCTGGCTTTCGTCGTCGACTTCCACCAGGACCACACGGTGCTGGAGTTCCTGGAGGTGCGCCGCATCCTGGAGCCCGCCGCGACCGCGATGGCCGCCCGGGTGATGTCCGAGGAGGACATCGCCGGCCTGGCCGAGCTGCTGCAGGACCTGGACGAGGCCGCCACGCTGGACGAGACCATCGCCAACGACCTGGAGTTCCACCGCAGGATCGCAGCCGGTTCGGGCAACACCGTGCTCTCCTCGCTGATCGACGGCCTGTCCGGGCCGACCACCCGCGCGCGGATCTGGCGCGGCCTGACCGAGGAGGGCGCGTCCGAGCGCACCCGCCAGCAGCACCGAGCGATCTACGACGCGATCGCCGGCCGGCGCCCGGAGCTCGCCCACGCCTGGGCCACCGTGCACGTCGCCGGGGTCGAGCAGTGGCTCCGCGAATCCCTCGGCGAGCCGGGATCGGTCCTCGACTGACGGCTGGCGCGGCGCAGGTGGCCGAGAGACCTGGCTCGACGCGGATCGATCCGATGAATGTCGCCCATCCCATGGAATCGCTCAGTGCGATTTCAGCCCGTCCGGCCAGTGGAACGATCCTCGAAGCTCGCCGATGGCGGTCGAACTCAGCCGACTCACCTGCGAGTTCATCCCGCCGCGAACAGGACGACGCGTCTCCGGAGCAAGCCGGCGGAGGCCCGGTGGGAATCGTCGACCTCGCGATTCATCGGACATGTGACTGTCAGATGCCTTGACAGTCCGCACGGTCGCCGCGATAGATGTACCTGACTCGCGCAGCCCACCCGAGAGCGATCATTCCAGGACAAACGGAGCATTCATGTCACGATCCATCAGTCGTAGGAGCATGCTCACCGGCATGGCAGTGGCAACCGCCGCCACCGTCGTCGGACCGGTCGGCGTCCCGGCCGAGGCGGCCGGGACCGGGGGCACCCCGTTACCCCTCGTCCCGCTGCGCATCCCCACGTTCGACCAGGGAGCCTGGCAGCAGCCGGACAGCAGG
This sequence comes from Kitasatospora sp. NPDC127060, assembly GCF_042724935.1. Classification (NCBI taxonomy): domain Bacteria; kingdom Bacillati; phylum Actinomycetota; class Actinomycetes; order Kitasatosporales; family Streptomycetaceae; genus Kitasatospora; species Kitasatospora sp. NPDC127060. Next base: position 65,546 of record NZ_JBHXEG010000018.1, on the reverse strand, counting down.
ATCCAGTGGATGCGAGACAACAAGGTGTCCATGTTCATCCACTGGGGCGTCTACTCGGCTCCGGCCCAGGGCGAGTGGCACATGTTCTACTCGAAGACCGGGCCGACCTCCTACCGGGCGCAGTACGCCGGCCCGTTCGCGAGCCAGTCCCAGTCCTACAACCCCGCCGCGTGGGCCCAGCTGGCCAAGGACCTCGGAGCCGCCGAAGTCGTCCTGACCACCCGTCACCACGATGGTTTCGCCCTGTGGCCCAGCCGCCACCCCAACGCGTGGACCACCGGTGACGCCCCGTTCCCCGCCGGCACGGACTTCGTCAAGGGCTACGTCAACGCCGTGCGCGCGGCGGGCCTTCGGGTCGGGCTCTACTACTCCCCGATCGACTGGCGCTACCCCGGCTACTACGACGTGGGCGGAGCGAAGCCCCCGAGCCCCGCGCTCACCTCCGACTGCGTGCTGCCGAACAGTCCGTACCCGTGGAACTACGAGGGCTCCGACCCGGCCGGCTTCGACTACCACGAGAACGCCCGGACCATGAAGAACGAGGTGTACCAGTCCGTCAAGGAACTGGTCACCGACTACGGCGCGATCGACGACCTGTGGTGGGACGGCGGCTGGCTGGCACAGCAGGGCACCGACGCGGCGGGGTCCTTCTTCTGGGAGCCCGGTCAGTACCGGGACGGCGCCAACGGCTGGCAGGTGGACTCCGCGTACGGCGAGAGCGAGTGGGGCACCGGCAGACCGCTGGGTCTCACCGGCGTGCTGCGCCGGCACCAGCCGAACGCCGTGTCCAACTCCCGTTCGGGGTGGGTGGGCGACTACGACCTCGACGAGGGGACCGGTGTGCCGAGCGGGCCGATCCGGTACGGCCGCCTTGTTCAGAAGACCTTCAGCGTCGGCGGATCCTGGGGGTACAGCGGCGACTTCGCCATGCCCTTCTCCCAGGCACTGGGCCTGTTCGCCAACTCCTTCGTGCGCGACATGTCCGTACTCGTCAACGTCGGCCCGGACGCGACCGGTACGGTCCCGGGCAAACAGGCCGCGTTGATCCGTCAGCTCGGCGGGTTCATGAACGCCAACCGGGAGGCCGTGTACAACACCCGCGGCGGCCCGTGGAACCCGGTGGACGGCCAGTACGGCTTCACGTTCGCCGACCGGACCGTCTACGCCCACCTGCTGGCCGGGTACGGCGGCGGCAGTAGCTTCACGACTCCCTCCCTGGGCGATGCGAACGTCACCTCGGTCTACGACGTGGTCTCCAGGAGCCCGCTGTCCTTCGGCCCGACCGGCGCGAACGCCGTCACCGTCACCGGCATCGACCGCACGCGCTTCCCCGACGACACGATCGTCGCGATCGTGCTCGACCGCCCGGCAGTGCCCACGGACATCGCCCGCGGGTGCCCCACCACGGCCGACAGCGTTGAGACCGCGCACGGGAACGTGGCCGCCAACGCCGTGGACGGGGACACCTCGACCCGCTGGTGCGCGGCCGACGGCGGCACCGGGCACTGGCTCCAGGTCGACCTGGGCTCGGTACGCCCGGTGACGGGCGCCCGGATCGCCTGGGAGCAGTCCGGGAAGGCCTACCGCTTCCGGGTCGACGGATCCGCCGACGGCGGTTCCACCTGGTTCACGCTCGCCGACCTGACCGGGAACTCCACCCCCGCGCAGGTGCAGACCGCGGCGTTCACGGCCCGGACCCGCTACGTCCGGGTGACCGTCACCGGTGGCCTGGATTCCGGCACGTGGGCCTCGATCCGCTCGCTGGAGGTCTACGACCGCCTCTTCCTGGACCCGTCCCTCGCCAACGGCTAGGTTCCGTCCGGTCGATCATGTGCGGAGCCAGATGACGAGGGCGGCTGCAGTGACGGTACCGAGGTCGACGTATCCGCGTTTGTCGTAGCGGGCGGCGACTGCTCGGGCGTGCTTGAGCCTGTTGATGGCCCGTTCGACGGTGTTGCGTTTCTTGTAGCGCTCCTCGTCGAAGCCCGGTGGTCGTCCCCCGCGTGAGCCCTTGCGCAGGCGGGCGGCCCGGCTGTGGGCCTTCTCGGGGATGATGTGCCGGATGCCGCGCCTACGCACGTAGGCGCGGCACGGCCCGTTGCTGTACGCCTTGTCGCAGGCCACGCTGTCGGGCGACTTGCGGGGGGCCTGCCCGGACCGGTCCGTGGAACGCGGATCTTCTCCAACGGCAGCGGCCGTCCGCGCTCAGGTGGACCTTGGTGGTGAACCCGCCGCGCGAGCGGCCCCGGCCCTCGCCTCCAGCACCACCTCCGCCAGGCGGGCGGCGAGGCTCTGCCACGGCGTCTCGTCCTGGTGTTCCCGTGTTCCAGCCCCCTTTGACGCGTGGCCCTGGGCATGAACGGCGGCCGGCCAGGCACCGCTTGGACCGGAGTCATCGCCCTGATGGTCATGCACGTCGCCGTGGCCGCTGTCGCCGTGCCCGCCTTCCAACGGCTCCTGCCGTAGCGCCCGAAGGCCACCACCGGCCCGCACCACGGCGCCTGCCAGGGCATACGATCGCGGTCAGCACGGGCTGACGGGCCACCCCGGCCTGAGAGCGCGCTACCCCAGAACTCGGGTAGCGCGCTCCGCGCTGTTCAGCGCCGACGGTTCGGCTCGGTGATCCATCTCCGACAGCCGCCAGGTCGAGCGCCGGTTCGCCTGAAGCGCTTGTGGCGTCCGCCCGGCGCACTGGCTGCGTGAGGCCGTTCAGGCGGTCGTGGGTACGAGCCGCCACTGCTGGCAGTTGTTGTTCAGCCAGGACCACTGGCGCACGTCGACGCCGTTGCCGGTGCCGCAGTTCGCGACGTCGGCGACCTTCCCGGTGCTGACGTTGGTGATCCGGACGTAGTCGCCGCCGGTGTAGATCAGGCGGAACTTCTGGCAGTTGTTGTTCAGCCAGGACCACTGCCGGATGTCGGTGCCGTCGGTGGAGGAGCAGTTCGCGATGTCGGCGACCTTGCCGGTGGCCACGTTCACCAGTCGGCTGGAGTCGTCGGCCATGTCCTCGATGCGCCACTTCTGGCTGGCGCCGCCACTGCAGCTCCACTGGAAGATGTTGGCGCCATCGGCGGTGTTGCCGCCCTCGACGTCGAGGCACTTGCCGCTGTCGCGGTTCACGATGGTGTACGCGGTGGGGGTGGTCGAGGTCTCGCCGGACGGGCCGGTCAGCGTCGTGCCCAGGGCGACCGGGGTACCGAAGTCGGGCGTGCCGTCGGCGTTCCAGGTGAACTTCTGCGCGCGGGTGGTACGGGAGTTGCCGCACCCGGCGGTGGCTGAGCTGTTGGCGTGGTAGACGATCCAGTTCTCGGTGCCGTCGGGCGACGTGAAGAAGCCGTTGTGACCCGGGCCGTAGACGCTGTTGGCATCACTGCGCTGGAAGACCGGCGTCTGCTTCTTCGTCCAGGAGGCGGGGTCCAGGGGGTCGCTGCCGGTGAGCTCCAGCTGGCCCAGCTTGTAGTCGGGTGTCTGGCAGTCGCTGGCCGAGAAGGTCAGGAAGGTCCGGCCGTCGTGGTAGAGCGGCTCGGGGCCCTCGTTGACGGGGTTGCGGACGGTCTCCCAGCTCAAGGCGGGGCTGGAGATGATCCTGAAGGAGCCGCTGAGCGTGTACGGGTTGCCCATCGGGGCGATGACCAGGCTCTGCACGCTTCCGTTGATCTTGCCGCTGCCCACCAGGTAGAGCCGGTTGTCGTGCTGGAGAACAGTGGCGTCGATCAGCCAGCCCCGGGCGGCGGCCGGGCCGGGGGTGAGGCTGGCGTCGGTGAGGATGTTCTTGTACGTGTACGTGCCCATCGGGTCGGTACCCGAACTCTCGAGCACATGGGTGCGCTGGGTGTCGCAGCAGGCGACGCCGGCCTGTGCGGCCGAGTAGTACAGGTACCACTTGCCGTCGAGGAAGTGGATCTCCGGTGCCCAGATGTTGGCGTTGCGGCCCGCCGTGGTGTCCGACCAGATCTCCACGCTCGGGGCCGTGCTCAGCCCGGCGAGAGTGGGGGACTTCCGCATGAGCAGCTTGTTGGTGAACGTGGTCGTCACCAGGTAGTAGTTGCCGTTGTAGTACTCAAGCCAGGGGTCGGCACCCTTTTGCGTCGTGACCGGGTTGGTGAACGGCCGGCCCTCTGCTGCGGCAGTGGGCTGTGCGACAGCGACGAGCAGGGAGGCGATCAGGGACAGCAGAGTCGCCCCGAGCATCGCCCAGCGACGATGTGACCGTTGACGGTTCATGGTGTGGAGCACGAGGGGTCCTTCCAGCACCCCGTCCAAGCGACTCCCCCTCCGCTCGTTCGAGACAGCGATCATTGTTCGTTGTCTGCGATTGGTTAACGCCAATAGGTCGAATCCGGCGGCCCGTTCTCACCCTCGCCCTGACCGGTACTGAAGGCTTGTCTGTCCGGCCGCCAGTCGGGGCGTGGAGACTCTTCGCGTCCGGCGGGCCGGAAAGGAGATCGCCACATCCATTGCGACGCCAGGGGGGTGGCAGATGAGCCGGTTCCCTCACGCAGCTCCCGCCCTGTGGGGTCGGAGCTGCCCGAGGGCTATGGGACGTCGGGGTGTGTCACTGGGTGTAGAAGGTGGCGTCTGCCTGAGCGGCCGTCGTGCTGACAGCCTGGACGTACAGCAGGTAGTTGTAGTGGCGTATGTATCGGCCGGGGAGGTTGTACGACTCGTAGGAGACGCCGGCGGAGTCCGCGAGGCCGGGCCGGGCGGTGAAGGAGGCGTCACCGGCGAACAGCGTAGTTCCGTCGTTCTTCTCCACCCACACCTCGTTGTTCTTGTGACGCAGGTAGTAGCCGGGGAAGTTCGCCGATTCCAGGGAGACGGTGCCGGTGCCGGTGAGTCCGGTGACGACGCGGAACTGCGAGCCGGCGAGCGGGGCGACGTCCGCTTCGATCTTGGCGCGGTACTCCCAGTGCCGGATGAACCGGTCGGGGTAGTTGTAGGAGGAGAGGCGGATGGGGGTGAGGCCGTCGGCGACGGGGACGCCGAAATCGGGGCCGCCGTCGGCCTTCCAGTAGATCTTCTGCACGCGGGTACGGCGGTTGGGGTCGTTGAGCGGAGATCCGGTGATGTCCTTGTAGCTGCGGTCGTGGTAGACGAGGATGTCGGACTTGCCGTCCTCGGAGACCGTGAACTGATTGTGCCCGGGGCCGTACTGGCTGGTGGCGGCGAAGCTGGCGAAGACCGGGCCGGTGCTCTTCGCCCACGACGAGGCGCTGAGCAGGTCGGCCGAGGCGGACGCGGTCAGCATGCCCATGCAGTAGTTGGCGTCGGTGGCGCTGGCCGAGAAGGTCATGAAGACCTTGCCGTTCCGCTGGAGCACGGCCGGGCCCTCGTTGACCGTCTCGCCTCCGGCGGTCTCCCAGGCGGCGGTCGGCCGGCTGATCATGACGGGTGTACCGGTGATGGCCCACGGGCTGGACATCTGGGCGAGGTAGATGTTGGTGCCGCGGCCAACGGCCGGATCGTTCTGCGCCCAGGCGAGGTAGCGGGTGCCGTTCACGGCGAAGGTCGTCGCGTCCAGGGAGAAGGTGTCCAGCGGCAGCTGGATACGGCCCTTCACCGTCCAGGTGCCCGTGATCGGGTTCGCGTCGGCGCACTCCAGGACGTAGGGCCGGATGTGCCAGACGTTGTCGGCGTCACCGGCGGCGAAGTAGACGTACCACTTGCCGTCGATGAAGTGGATCTCCGGGGCCCAGATGTAGCCGCCCATCGTGCCGGTGGCGGGCCTGGTCCAGATGGTCGTCTCGGCGGCCGAGGTGAGCCCCTGGATCGTGGTGGCCCGGCGCAGCACGATCCGGTCGTACGCCGGCACGGTCGCAGTGAAGTAGTAGAAACCGTCGGCGTGCTTGAAGATGTGCGGGTCAGCCCGCTGCTCGGCGATGGTGTTCGCATACGTCACACCGGGCGACCCGGGCACGGCGGCGCGGGCGGTGCCTGCGCCGAAGCTCAGTATGCCGGTCATCGCCAAAGGAGTTGCGGCGGCCAGGCCGAGAATGCTGCGACGTGACAGCTGCGCCGAGTGGGGGGCTGTGCTCATCTGTGACTCCATGGGCCGGGTGGGGCGCGAGAGGAACGGCTCGTCGCCGTCGAGGCGATTGTTAGCGCTAACAATTCAGAGGACAAGAGAGCCGACACGCCGTTACCCCATCGTGACTGCCGTCGGTGTCGACCGTCCGCAGGCGCAGCACGAGCCCTCCCTTGCCCAGGGAGTCACGGTCTCAGCGTGGCGCGGCTGGTCTCCTCGCCACGGGCGAGGCCAAGACCGACGCACGGGACGCGGCGATCACGCGGATGCCGTGCAAACGATGCCCCACACACTGCACGACCTGGCGAAGTCCGGCGAGACCGTCGCCGAGCTGGACATGATCGCCGGGTTCGACCACGACCTGACCGCCGGGTCCACCAGGCGCATCCCCCAGCGGCAGTCCCGCCGGAAGAACCAGCCTCTGCCCCGGGAAGCCCGGCGCACGTTCAGCACAGCGCCGGCGACCGGCACCAACGCGCCGACCGCGTCGGCCACCCAATGTCGTCGGGGACTTGGTCCCCGTCCCAGGATGCGCGGCCGAGCAGGTGCTGCATGCCCGCCGGGCTGGAGTCTCCGGCGTGCTCAGCTGGAGTACTAGGATCAGGGCCGGGAAGCATTGTTATCGTTAACATGCCGGACGCGTCCTGGTGAGAAGCGTCGACGACCGAGAGACAGCCCAGTGACTGAGGCCCACATCACCCAGCAACCGAGTCGCCGCGCCGTGTTGAGACTCGCCGGCGCGGCCGGATTCGGGGGCGCCGCGGTCGCGGTGAGCGGGACGCCCCGCGCCGCTGCCACCCCCGCGCCGGCCTTCGCGCACCCGGGGCTGCTGCACTGCCGGGCGGACCTCGACCGGATGGCCGCCAAGGTCGCCGCCGGTACCCAGCCGTACCTGGCGGGCTGGCAGAGACTGACGGCCAACCCCCATGCGCAGAGCGACTGGAAGGCGAACCCACAGGAGGTGGTCCACCGGGGCGGGGACGAGCCGCAGAACTTCCCGACCCTCTACAACGACGTCCACGCCGCGTACCAGAACGCCCTGCGCTGGCGAATCAGCGGCGACCGCGCTCACGGAGACGCCGCGCGGGACATCCTGAACGCCTGGCCGGGGACGCTGAATCAGATCACCGGCAGCTCCGACGCGCTCCTCGCGGCCGGCATCCAGGGTTACCAGTTCGCCAACGCGGCCGAACTGATGCGCGACTACTCCGGGTTCGACCTCGCGCGGTTCAAGACCATGATGGTGAAGGTCTTCTACTCGGTCTGCGACGACTTCCTGCGCAACCACAACGGCGCGTACATCACCCACTACTACGCCAACTGGGACCTGGCCGCGCTCTGCACCATCTTCGCCATCGGAGTCCTGTGCGACGACCGGGCCAAGGTCGACCAAGCCGTCGACTACTACCGGAACGGGCCGGGCAACGGCGCGCTCAAGCACGCCATCCCCTACCTCCACCCCGGCGGCCTGGGCCAGTTCCAGGAGTCCGGCCGCGACCAGGGGCACACCATGCTCGACGTCGGACTGATGGGCACCCTGTGCGAGATGGCGTGGAACCAGGGCATCGACCTCTACGGAGAGGACGACAACCGCTTCCTCAAAGGCGCCGAGTACGTCGCCAAGTACAACCTCGGCCAGGACGTCCCGTTCACCCGCCTGACCTTCCAACAGGGCAGACCCGGCAATGGGTCGAAGACGGTGGACAACACGGCGCTCTCCGCCGACGGCCGGGGCGACCTGCGCCCGATCTGGGCGATGATCCAGAACCACTACGTCAACCGCCGCGACCTGCCCGCGCCGTACACCAGCGCCATGGCGGCCAAGGTCGGCACCGAGGGCGGCGGTGGAGACTACGGCCCGAACAGCGGCGGCTTCGACCAACTCGGCTTCGGCACGCTGGCGTTCACCCGCGACAAGGCCGCCGCTCCGCTCGCCCCGCCTACCCCGGGCGGATCGCCGGCCGGGACCACGGACACCTCCGGCCCGGTCGGCCTGCTCTCGCTCACCGGTGCGAGCCTGCTGGCCATCGGCGGCGGTGTGCTCGCCCTTCGCGTCCGGGCCCGCCGCAAGGCCCTCACCGAGTCCGACCCGACCCAAACCTGACCCGGGGCCACCCGCCCCCACATATCAGCCGGTGGCCGTGTACCACAGCGTAGACCCTGCCCGCTGGCAGGCGGTATTCGAGGGCCTGATGGCCATGGTGGCGGGCAGGTTCGCCGGGGTGGAACCGCGCCGCCGGGCACGCGCCTTCGTCCTTGGCCTGCTCGCGGATCTGCCGAGGAAGAACTGCTGGACGATCGCAGAGCGGGATGCCAGTCCGGCCGGCATGCAGCACCTGCTCAGCCGCGCTTCCTGGGACGCAGACCAAGTCCGCGATGACGTCAGGGCCTTCGTCGTCGACCAGCTCGGGGAAGAGGACGCCGTGCTGGTCGTTGACGAGACCGGTGACCTGAAGAAGGGCGTCCACAGCGTCGGGGCGCAGCGCCACTGCACCGGCAACTCGCCTTCTACCGCTGTTACTCGCCCCGCCCCGTCCCACTGAGCACACTGGTCAAGGAGGCCTACCCCCGGCAGGGCCACCCCCAGGTGGCCCCCGGAGATGATCCGGAACGGCTCACCGTCGAGGGTGAGGTCGTCGCCGTCGATCTGGAGGACGGGCATGGAGTGCTCCTGAGGGAACGGGGCCGCGGCGAGGGCCGGTTCCCGTCCAGAGGACATCCAGGGGGACCGGCCTCGCCGCGTGCCGCGGTCGTCGTGTTCTCGGCGGGATGCGGTGGTCTACGGGTTAACGGTCAGCGCGGGCACCATGTCGGCGGTCGCGTTGGTGAGCTTGCCCGGGCCGGTGGCGCCTTCGGAGCTGACGAAGCGCAGCTCGTGTCCGGTGCCCGTGTCACCGACGGCGAGCAGGAGCGTGGACTGCTTGGCCGTGACGGCGTTCTGGACGAAGGCGGTGATGTCGACGGTGATGTCGCGGCCGTCGATGGCGTTGCCCTGGTGGGTGCCGCCGCCCTCGGGGATGAGGGTCGGGCCCAGGGTGAAGGTGGCCGACCTGGCGACGGAGGAGGTCGTGGCGGTGAAGCTGGGCCGGTTCTGCCAGGTCATCGTGGTGACCGGGCAGGAGGTGCCGCCGCCGGTGCAGGTGGTGTCGCTGACGGGCTGGAGGAGTAGTTGGTCGGTGTCGGTCGACGGGACCGTCGAGTAGCGGTGGCCGACGTAGGTGAGGTGGAGCGTTGCCTGGCTGGGCGCCTTGCTGAGGTTGCCGAGGGGGAACTGGAGGTAGGAGAGCTTTCCGTCCCCGGTCCCGGTGGTGTACCGCTCACCCATCAGGCCGACCCCGGTGTTGCGAGTGATCAGGGTCAGGTCCGAGGAGTTGTTCGTGCTCTGGTCGCCGCTCCACGCGCCCACCCAGGTGTCGCCGCTGGTCACGGCGCCGGGCTTGACGTTCCGGGTCTGGCCGGCGGCGTCCGTGTAGGTGGTGGTCAACGTGCCGATCCCGCTCGTCGTCAGCGGAAGCTGGCTGGTGTACTCGACGGGCTGGCCGGCGACGCGGATGTTGTTCAGCGTCACGTTCGTGGCGCCGTTCAGCGGGCTGCTGCTCGTGTTCTGCCGCGAGAACCACACGTTGTCGAGGCTGAAGGTGCCGATCGGGGCCCTGGTGTACGTGTACGCGTTGCCCGACCCGTCGGGGTTGGGGGCGAAGCCGTAGGTCGCCTGCTGGTCGGCGGTGATGGTCTGGGTGGATCCGTTGCCGCCGTTGAGCCCGATCGGTCCCTGGGTGAACCGGGAGGTGTCGATCGAGCTGTTCCTCACCACAATGCTCTGGATGCGCGGGTACGGGTTGGGGCCGTTGTGCACGAAGATGCCGCCTGCCAACGGGGACACGGAGTTGAAGTTGTCGAACGTGTAGTTGGTGAGCTGGTATCCGTACGGGCTCCAGCCGATGCGGATCGCGTTGCCGGCGGCGACGGCCCAGTTGAGCGTGTTGCTGACCGAGATGTTCTTCGAGTCCTCGATGTCCCAGTGGTAGGAGTTGAACCCGAGATCCGCGGCGACGGCGTCGTGGGCGGCGACCGCGTTGACGTAGCCCTGGACGTCGGCGCCGGCGGTGCCGAGCTGGAAGTTGTTCCACACGCCGGAGGCCAGCGGGGTGAATCCGTCGCTCGGGTTGTAGTGGCCGGAGGCGAACGCGTCGTCGTTGCCGAGGGTGAAGACGCCGTTGGCGGTGATGTCCTGGCCGCCGGCGAAGTCCGTCCCGTCCACCCACGGCTGGCGGTACGGGGTGAGGGCCTTGATGTTGTTGAACGTCACCCGGTTGGCGCTGTGGGTCTCGTAGTTCCACTGCTTCGCGTTGCGCTCGTAGGTGTCGTTGAACGTGATGTCCGACGAGTGCATCACCATGACGCCGCCCTGGTGCTGGCTGCGGTAGGCGTCGTGCAGGTCACCGCTGCTGGAGGCGTTGTAGTTCGCCACACCGTTGCCGTCGAAGACGCCGCGACCGTCGATCTCGATGTTGCTCGCGTTGACGATCCCGATCGCCGGCTCGAACGCCTCCATGTACGCCTGGACGCGGTTCTTCAGCAGGGCACCCTCGTCGGTGTAGACCTTCAGCTTGCCGCCCTTGAGCTTGCTGCCGTCCAGGCCGTTGACCAGCAGACCGGACCACACGTACGTGCCGTTCGGGAAGTAGAGCGTGTTGAGCGCCGTGGGGTTGGCCTTGATGGTGTCGAGAGCGGCCTTCAGGGCGAACGTGACGTCGTCGGCGGCCATCACCCGCACCTTCGGGTACCGCACGTTGACGCTGCTCGCGCTCACCAGGCTCCCGGCCGAGGCCTGCTGACCGGCGGGGACGGCGGTGCCGTCGACGGTCCTTCCGGCCATGGAGCTCGTCGTCGCGGCGGGGGCCTGCTGAGCCGCGCGGTTCGGGTGCGCCGCGAGGTACTTCCCAGCGAACTCCTGGAAGTTGAGGACACCGGTCTGGAGGTTGACGCCGGAACCGTCCGACGCGCTCGTGGTGTCCGGACGCTGCGCCGGGTCCTCCAGGGGGTCGTTGACGACCGCCAGGTAGGGCTGTCCCGTCGCATTGGTCGAGTCGCCGTTGACCATCACGATCGCCTGGTTCAGCCCGGCGGCGGCCGACATCTGGAACGTCAGGGTGTGCTTGTCCGTGCTCACCGAGACGCTGCCGGCCGGGTAGTAGCGCGCCGGGTAGACGTTCACCGTGTCGATCGTCGTGCTGGGCAGCGTGACCGTGACCGTCGGCGTCCGGGAGTCCGACGCGAAGCGCGCGATGTCGAAGTTGTGGCCGTTCTCGGTGTACTGGACAGCCTGGACGGGCGTGCCGGCAGCCTGCACCTGGAACTTGGTGGACGCCACGTCCGGGGACGCGCTCGTACCGCCTCCCACTCCCGTCGGTGCGTAGGTGTGGACGGTGGTGGCGGCGTGTGCGGGGACGGCACCGGTGAGCAGGAGGCTCGCCGCCGTGACGGCGGCACTGGCGGTGGCTGCGATGAGGCGGTTGACGCGCGAGTTGCCCCGGGGCGAAGCGGGGGTGGTGTCGGCTTCGTTGCCGGCCGGTCGGATCATGCCTGTCTCTCCTCAAGACGAGACCTTTGCAGGTCTGTTCAGGCTCTCGCCGCTCGCTGAGGGCGGGGCGGAGCGCTCGCGACGCCACAGCCGAGCTGTGGCGAGTGGGGGTGTCGCGACCGAGAGGGCCACCACGGCGCACCCAGGTGAGGTGGCGCGCGGCGGACGTGGAGTGGCGGTTTGTGCGGCGGGCCAGGCTGACCCCGCACCGTTGACCGATCCATGTGACCGGTGTGGGCGGGATGTTAATGGCGCATTTCCGGCGCCGTCAACGGATGGCGCGGATCCCGGGGCTGTAACAGGCGCGACGTGCGCAGTTCTCATCCCGTTCCCATAACGGCTGGGTCACGACCTCTTGCCGACTCCTTGTCCTCGCGAACGAAGCGGACCTACGCTGACGCCACTTTCGTGGATCGATAAAAGCTCTGGAGTGCTCGTGGTGACAATGGCGGAGGTGGCCGCTCGGGCGGGAGTCACCAAGCAGACCGTCTCCAACGTGGTGTCCGGCAAGAAGGTGCGGCCGGAGACCCTGGCGAAGGTCAACACGGCGATCGCCGAACTCGGCTACAAGCCGAACCTGGTGGCGCGCTCGCTGCGCACCGGCAGCACCTCGACCGTGGGCCTGTTCGTGCCGTCGGTGGCCAACCCGTTCTACTCGGAGGTGGTCGAGGAGGTGGAGAACGTCCTGGTCAGCCGCGGCTACAACCTGCTGCTGGCCACCACCCGCGACGATCCCGACTACACCCGGGCCCACTTGGAGAACCTCGCCGCGCGCTCGGTGGACGGGTTGCTGGTCGCCGGGGACAACGGCGTCGGCCAGCAGCTGCCGATGCTCACCGCGGCCGCCTTCCCGGTCACGCTGTTCGCGTGGGAGGGCGAGCCGCCGACGACGCTCCCGGTGGTGTCCATCGACTACGAGCACGCCGGCTTCCTGGCCGGGCGCCACCTGCGCGAACTCGGCCACCGGAACGTCGCGGTGATCGCCGACCTCCCCGCCCACACGTTGCGCGTCAGCGGGCTGCGCCGGGCGTTCGCCGCCGACGGGCTGGCCATCGACGACAGCATGGTGTTCACCCGCACCAGCGACGACGCCGCCGGCGGGTACGCCGCGGCCTGCGCGGCGCTGGAGGCGGATCCGCAGCTGACGGCGGTCTTCGCCACCCACGATGTCCTGGCCTTCGGCGCCATCGAGGCGGTGGTGCGGTCGGGCCGGCGGGTCCCCGAGGACGTCAGTGTCGTCGGCTTCGACGACATCGCGCAGGTCGGACGGATCGAACCGGCGCTGACCACGGTCACCTTCCCCAAGCGCGAGATGGCCCAGCAGGCCGTCGAACTGCTGTTGCGCGCCGTCGACTCCGGTCGGCCGCCGACCAACGTCATCTCGCTGCTGCGCCCGACCCTGACCGTCCGGGCGAGCAGCGCCCCGCCGCGAGCGACCGCCTAGCACCCGAGCCAGCAGCAGGTCATGCCGAGCAGTGCCCGTGACCTCGACGAGTTCCGAGAGGAAGCACCTCCACCAATGAACGACCCCAACGCCTACGTCGAACACCGGTCGCCGGGCAGCGGACGGCTGCGGCCGCGCGCAGCGTTCGCCTCCGACCTGCCCGTGATCGCGCTCGACGGCGACTGGAGATTCCGCCTGGCGTCGGGGCTGGACGACCTCACCGGGGACCTCGCTGCACCGGACTTCGACGACACCGGGTGGGACCTGCTCCCCGTGCCGTCCAGCTGGCAGATGACCGGTCTGCCCGGCGAGCCGCGGTACGGCTCCCCGGCCTACACCAACATCCTCTACCCGTTCCCGGTCGACCCGCCGCGGGTACCCCGGCAGAACCCGACCGGCGAGTACCGCCGCGCGTTCGAGGTCCCGGACGGGTTCCCGGCGGCGACGGCCGTCCTCCGGTTCGAGGGCGTCGACTCCGCGTTCGCGGTCTGGCTCAACGGTGTCCGGCTCGGCGACGGCAAGGGCAGCCGGCTGACGACCGAGTTCGACGTCTCCGCCGCTCTGCGGCCGGGGCGGAACGTGCTCGCGGTCCGCGTGCACCAGTGGTCGTCCGGCAGCTACCTGGAGGACCAGGACATGTGGTGGCTGTCCGGCATCTTCCGCTCGGTCACCGTGGCCGCCCGTGGTGTCGAGGACTTCTTCGTCCAGGCCGGCTACGACCACACCACGGGCCGGGGCACCCTGGCCGTCGACGTCACCGCCCCGACCCCGGTGTCGCTGTCGGTGCCCGAACTCGGCATCACCGCCGTCGACCCGGCCGGACCGCACGTGATCGACGGCGTCGAACCCTGGTCGGACGAGCACCCGCGCCTGTACTCCGGCGAACTGGTCTCGGCGGCCGGGGAACGGATCCCGCTGCGCATCGGCTTCCGCACCGTCGCGGTGGTCGACGGGGTCCTGACCGTCAACGGCCGGCCGATCTCCCTACGAGGCGTCAACCGCCACGAGTGGCACCCGTTGACGGGGCGGACCCTGACCGAGGACACCATGCTGGCCGACGTGCTGCTCATGAAGCAGCACAACATCAACGCGGTGCGCACCAGCCACTACCCGCCCGACCACCGCTTCCTGGACCTGTGCGACGAGCACGGACTGTGGGTGTTCGGCGAGGGCGACCTGGAGACGCACGGCTTCGAACCCGGCGGCTGGCGGCGCAACCCCAGCGACGACCCCGCCTGGCGCGAGGCCTACCTGGACCGGACGGCGCGGCTCGTGGAACGGGACAAGAACCACCCCTCGATCATCGTCTGGTCGCTGGGCAACGAGTCCGGCACCGGAGCCAACCTCGCCGCCGCGGCCGCCTGGATCCGGCAGCGCGACGACAGCCGCCTGATCCACTACGAAGGCGACTGGGCGAGCTGCTCCTACGTCGACCTGTACTCCCGCATGTACATCGGCGTGGACGAACTGGCCGCCGTGGGCCGCGGCCAGGAAGCCCCGACCGCCGACCCGGCCGACGACGCCCACCGCCGCTCCCTGCCGGCCGTGCTGTGCGAGTACGGGCACGCCATGGGCAACGGCCCCGGCGGGCTGTCCGAGTACCAGGAGGTCATCGAGGCGCACCCGCGGCTGTCCGGCGGCTTCGTCTGGGAGTGGATCGACCACGGGATCGCTCGGACCACCGAGCACGAGGCCTCCTTCTACGCCTACGGTGGCGACTTCGGGGAGGAGGTCCACGACGGCAACTTCGTGGCCGACGGTCTGCTGTTCCCCGACCGCACGCCGTCGCCGGGCCTGGTCGAGTTCAAGAAGGTGATCGAGCCGGTCCGGATCCACCTCGACCCGACGGCACGGCAGATCGTCGTGCACAACCTGCACCACGACCGCGAGAGCGGCTACCTGGACTTCCGGTGGACCGTCGAGGACGGCGGCGAGCCGGTCGGCTCCGGCAGCCTGACCGTCCCCGCGACCGAACCGGGCGCGACGAGCACCGTCGAGTGGCCCGCCGACCTCGCCGCCGCGTGCGACTCGGCGCGCAAGAACGGCTCGGGCCAGGAGGTGTGGCTGACCGTCACCGCGGCGCTCGCCGCTGACGAGAGCTGGGCCGCGGCCGGCCACGAGATCTCCTGGGGCCAGGGCCTGGTCGTCCCGGCGAGCCAGCCCGTCCCGTCCACCGCGGTGGCGGCGACCGTCCACGACGGGTACCTCGCCCTGGGCGCCGCGCGCTTCGACGCCCGGAGCGGTCTGCTGGTCCGGCTCGGCGACCTGGAACTCGACGGTCCGCGGCTGGACATCTGGCGGGCCCCGATCGACAACGACCGGCTTGGCGCGTTCGCCGAGCCGCAGATCAACTCCTGGCTGGCCGCCGGACTGTACCGGATGCGCCACGAGGTCCTGCGCGTCGAGCCCGACGCCTCGGGACTCACTGTCACCGCCCGGCTCGCCGCCGCCGGCTCCGCCTCCGGGCTCGACGTGGTCTACCGCTGGACGGCTTCCGACGGGCCCGGCGGGGACGGGATCCGGCTCCGGCTGGACACCACCGTCACCCCCGACGGCGCCTGGCCGGCGCCGCTGCCCCGCCTCGGGGTCGCGATGTCGCTGCCGGGCACCGACGCCGAGGTCGAGTGGTTCGGCCCCGGTCCCGGCGAGGCCTATCGCGACTCCCGCGCCGCCGCGCGGGTCGGCCGCTACCGGTCGACCGTCTCGGCCATGCAGACCCCCTACGTCCGCCCGCAGGAGAACGGAAACCGCCACCACGTCCGCCACGCCCGGATCACCGTCCCGGACGGCACCCTGCTCGTCACCGGCGCCCCGGTCATCGACCTGACCGTGCGGCCCTGGAGCACCGAAGCCCTGACCGCCGCGACCCACCAGCACGACCTGGTTCCCGGCGGCAGGCTCCATCTCCACCTTGACCAGGCGCACCACGGCCTGGGCAGCGCCGCCTGCGGACCGGGCCCCTCGGCACCGTCCGTCCTGGCGGCGGTCCCCACCGTGTTCGGCGTCGAGTTCAGCACCAGCTGGTAGGCGGGCCTTGCCCGCCCGCCCACCAGCCGTTCAGCAAGGTCCCCCACCCACCGTCACCAAGGGGTTTCCCTCACATGAACAGCAGCACCATACGCACCCGCAGACTCCTGGCGTTCGCCACCGTGGCGGTCCTCGCGGCCGGCGTCAGCGCCTGCAGTAGCAGCACCTCCTCCCCCGCCGGTCCGGCCGCGGAGCCGAGCCAGAACGGCCCGGTGAGCATGGAGTTCTGGGGCTGGGCCCCCGTCTACGACAAGCTCGCCGCTCAGTGGAACGCCGCCCACCCCAACGTCAAGGTCACCTTCAAGAAGATCCCGTCGGGCGGCAAGGGCGGCTACACCCAGATCACCGACGCGCTCACCGCGGGCAAGGGCCCGTGCCTGGCCCAGATCGAGTACCAGACCATCCCGTCGATGCTCGTGAAGAACGCCGTCATGGACATCACCCGGTACGCGAGCGCCGACATGGCCACGTACCTCCCGTCCGCCGTCTCGGCCACCAGCATCGGCGGCAAGACCTACGGCATCCCGGTGGACGTCGGCCCGATGGTCCTGTACTACCGCGCGGACCTGTTCGCCAAGTACGGCATCGACAAGCCGCCGGCCACCTGGGACGAGTACCAGGCCGACGCCCAGAAGGTCGCCGCCGCCGACCCGAGCGTCAAGTTCGGCACCCCGCCCGGCGACGGCAACGACCTGGCGGCCCTCAGCCTGCAGACCGGCCAGTCCTGGTACTCGACCAGCGGGAACAGCTGGACCGTCTCCATCGCCAACCCCGGCACGCAGAAGGTCGCCGCCTACTGGCAGGGCCTGAAGGACAAGGGCCTGGTGATGCCCACCGGCAACGCCTGGGACCCGCAGTTCGACAAGGCCTCCGAAGCCGACAAGGTGCTCGCCTTCGTCAACGCGTCCTGGGCCGCCTCCGGCCTGAAGGACGACCTGAAGGACCAGGCCGGCAAGTGGGCGGTCGCCCCGATGCCGACCTGGAGCGCCGGCGACAACAAGAGCGCCAGCAACGGCGGCTCGGCCACCTCCGTGCTGACCGGCTGCAAGACCCCCCGCGAGGCCGAGCAGTTCGCCGCGTTCCTGTCCTCCGACCCGCAGGCCGTGAGCACCAGCATCACCGACGGACTGTACCCGGCCTCCAAGGCCGGGCAGGACGACCCGGCGCTCGCGGCGGGCGACCCGTACTTCGGCGGCCAGAAGGTCGGCGACCTGTTCAAGGCCTCCGCCGCCCAGGTCCCCACCACCTGGACCAACGGCCCGACCTACCAGCAGGTCGAGACCGACTTCACCACCGCCATCGGCCAGGGCAGCATCCCGGACGCCGTCAACAAGGTCCAGGCCTCGACTGTCGCTGCGGTCAAGCAGCTCGGACTGTCGGTGACCGGCGGCTGAGGCTACGCGACCCCAGTCACCCCGAAGGGTTCCGGCGGACGCCCCTGCGCCGCGCCGCGGGAACC
This sequence comes from Kitasatospora sp. NPDC127060, assembly GCF_042724935.1. NCBI lineage: Bacteria > Bacillati > Actinomycetota > Actinomycetes > Kitasatosporales > Streptomycetaceae > Kitasatospora > Kitasatospora sp. NPDC127060. The sequence goes on along the minus strand of NZ_JBHXEG010000018.1, from coordinate 48,007 downwards.
CCGCCACCGATGACGAACCGTCAGCGAGGTCACCCATGAGCAGTCCCAGCAGCACCCAGACCGCCCGGCCACCGCAGCCGGCGGCCGGGGCTCCCCGCGTCCCCGCGGCCACTCGGCCCCGGCGCGCCGGCCGCCGCCGCGCCGCCCTGACCGCGTCCGGCTTCCTGGCACCGTTCGCGGTGCTGTTCCTGACCATGATGGTCGCGCCGATCTGCTACGCGATCTACCAGAGCTTCCTCACCGTCCACCGTGCCGGGCTGTTCGGCGGTACGCAGTCCACGGGGTTCGCGGGACTCTCCAACTACACCGCCGCCCTCGGTGACCACGACTTCATCGCCTCCATCGGCCGGGTCCTGCTGCTGGGCTGCGTCCAGGTCCCGGTCATGCTCGGCCTCGCCCTGCTGCTCGCACTGCTCCTCGACTCGCGCTCTGCCCGCCTGCGCAAGACCTTCCGGCTCATCTACTTCCTGCCGTACGCGCTCCCGGGCGCGATCGCCGCGGTGATGTGGTCCTTCCTCCTGCTGAAGAGCATCTCGCCGTTCACCGGCCCGCTCTCCCACCTCGGGATCAACACCGACTTCCTGTCGCCGTCCTGGGTCCCGGTCTCGATCGGGAACATGATCACCTGGGGCTGGACCGGCTACAACATGCTGATCATCTACTCCGCGCTGCAGACGATCCCCGCGGAGGTGGTGGAGGCCGCCACGCTCGACAACTGCACCGGCTGGCGCCTGGCGTGGTACGTGAAGATCCCGCTGGTGCGGCCCGCGCTGGTGATGACCACCATCTTCTCCATCATCGGAACCGCGCAGCTGTACACCGAGCCGGCCGTGCTGGTCGGCGCGCGCATCCCGGGTGTCTCGGCGAAGTTCTCCCCGATCATGAACACCACCCTGGGCATGGACCTGGGCGGCCAGAACCTGGCCGCGGCCGAGTCCGTCGTCCTCGCCCTGGTCACCCTCGTGCTCTCGTTCGGATTCCTGAAGTACAACCAGCGCAAGGGAGCGATGGGATGAGCGCGGTCCTGGGCAACCGACCGGCACGCCGCGGCGTCGAGGTCGCTAGCAGGGTCGCCGTCAACGCGGTGCTCGGCCTGATGGCCGTCTACACACTGGTCCCGCTGTGGTGGCTGTTCGTCTCCGCGACCAAGAAGTCGGGTTACCTCTACACCGGTACGCCGCTGTGGTTCTCCCACTTCGACCTGGTCACCAACGTCAGGACCGTGCTGGGCTTCGACGGCGGCGTCTTCTCCACCTGGCTCGCCAACAGCGCGCTGTACAGCCTCGTCGGAGCCACCGTCAGCACCCTGCTGTCCGCGATGGCCGGCTACGCGCTGACGAAGTTCAGCTTCCGCGGCCGGGAGGGCGTCTTCAATGTCATCCTCGCCTCGGTCCTCATTCCGGCGCCGATGTTCGCCCTGCCGCTGTTCCTGCTCATGGCCAAGCTCAACCTCACCGACTCCTACTGGTCGGTGCTGCTGCCCAGCTGCGTCAGCCCGTTCGGCGTCTACCTGTGCCGGATCTTCGCCGCGGCGTCCGTCCCGGACGAACTGCTGGAGGCCGCGCGGCTCGACGGGGCGGGCGAGGGGCGCACCTTCTTCGGGATCGCCCTGCCGCTGATGGCCCCGGCCATGGTGACCGTCTTCCTGTTCCAGTTCGTCGGCATCTGGAACAACTACCTGCTGCCCTCGATCATGCTCAACTCCGCCTCGCGACTGCCGGTGACGGTCGGCCTGGTGCAGTGGCGCTCGGAGTTCGCCAACGGCGTACCGCCACTGGTGCCGATCACCGGAGCCTTCCTGTCACTGATCCCCCTGCTCGTCGCCTTCGTCAGCCTCCAGCGGTTCTGGCGCAAGGGCCTGACCGCCGGCGCCGTCAAGTAGCACCTCCGCCGCCCCGCTCCGCACCTCACCGGAAAGGACCACCGCAATGCCCCGCGCTCACGTCGTGCTCGACCGCCAGGCCGTCATCGCCCCCGTCCGGCGCCGCACCTTCGGCTCCTTCGTCGAGCACCTCGGCCGCTGCGTCTACACCGGGATCTACGAACCGGGTCACCCGAGCGCCAACAAGGACGGCTTCCGGATGGACGTCGTCGACCTCGTCCGGGAACTCGGCAGCACCACGATCCGCTACCCCGGCGGCAACTTCGTCTCCGGCTTCCGCTGGGAGGACTCGATCGGCCCGCGCGAGCAGCGCCCGGTCCGCCGCGACCTGGCCTGGCACTCACTGGAGTCGAACCAGATCGGCCTGGACGAGTTCGCGGCCTGGCTCAAGCTCACCGGCTCGGAGCTGATGCTGGCCGTCAACCTCGGTACCCGGGGCATCCTTCCCGCCCTCGACCTGCTCGAGTACGCCAACCACCCGTCCGGCACCGCGCTGTCGGACCTGCGGATCGCCAACGGCACCCCGGAGCCGCACGACATCCGCATGTGGTGCCTCGGCAACGAGATGGACGGGCCCTGGCAGACCGGCTTCCTGAACGCCGAGGACTACGGCAAGCTCGCCGCCCGCACCGCCGCCGCGATGAAGATGGCCGACAAGGACCTCGAACTGGTCGTCTGCGGTTCCTCCAACTCCGGGATGCCGACCTTCGGCGACTGGGAGCGCACCGTGCTCGAGCACAGCTACGAGTACGTCGACTACGTCTCCTGCCACGCGTACTACCAGGAGCACGACGGCGATCTGGGCTCCTTCCTCGCCTCCGCGGTCGACATGGACTTCTTCATCGACACCGTCGTCGCGACCGCCGACCACGTGGGCCACAAGAAGCGCTCGAAGAAGAAGATCGACATCTCCTTCGACGAGTGGAACGTCTGGTACCAGAAGGAGCACGCGGAGTCCGACGAGGTCAACGACCAGTGGCGCCACGCCCCCCGGCAGCTCGAGGACGTCTACAGCGCGGCCGACGCCGTCGTCGTGGGCAACCTGCTGATGACCCTGCTCAAGCGCAGCGACCGCGTCACCTCTGCCTCGCTCGCCCAACTCGTCAACGTCATCGCACCGATCATGACCGAGCCCGGCGGCCCGGCCTGGCGGCAGACCTCCTTCTACCCGTTCTCGATCACCAGCCGCCTCGCCGCCGGCGAGGTGATCCGCCCCGCCATCGAGTCGCCGACGTACACCACGGCACGCCACGGCGAGGCACCCGTCATCGACGCCGTCGCCACCGTCGACGAGAACCGGGCCGCCGTCTTCCTCGTCAACCGCGACCTCTCGCAACCCGCCCAGGTCACCGTCGACGTCCGCAGCCTCGGCTCCTCGCGGATCCTCGAGGCGCTCACGCTCGCCGACCCGGACGTGTACGCGAAGAACACCCTCGCCGATCCCGACCGCGTAACCCCCCGCACCAACCCGAACGCCACCCTGACCGACGGCCTGCTCACCATCGAACTGCCCCCGGTGTCCTGGACCGCAGTCGCCCTCGGCTGAGTCACCACGACCGCATGCCTGGGGCGTGGTGGTGTCGCGCGAGCGGGCGAACGGGCCCACAGCAGCTTCTTCCGGGGTTTCACCATCCCTGCCGAGTGCTGCCACCACCTCGACCGGACGGAACCCGGCTGGGTGGCGCGGGCTGTCCCTCACCGCCCGGAGCGGTCAGTAGCAGGGTCGAGCCGTGGTGGAAGTCGGACAGCTCATGTGGAGTGCGGCACCGCCACCGCCAGGACGCCCGCCGCGCGGTGCTGCGGTGCGTGCGCGTGTCACCGGGCCCGCCGGGCGCCGCGCCCCCGGTCGTCGATCAGCCGCATGCCCGTTCCCGTTCCTCGGGCCCTGGACGGCAGGCCGCGATGTCCACCGCGAGCTTTCCATCCCGGACGGGCACGGGCCCACCGCGGGTTCGGCCACGTCAGGAGACCGAACCCGCGGCGTCACCCCCCGCTCGACCGATCGTCAGATGAACCGCCACAGGTGGTCGGACGCGCCGTTGTCGTCCCCCAGCACGATCTGGGCTCCCTGCGAGGCAGAGGCCCCCGACACGCCGAGGACCGGACCGGCGGCGGACTGGATGCGGAAGCTGTCGTTTCCGGCGCTGCGCAGGCGCCAGCGGTGGTCCGCGGCGCCGTTGTCGGTCCACTGGACGATCCGGGCGCCGTTGGCCGTGCCGCCGTTCTCCACGGCGAGCACCTTGCCGCTGTTGGAGTTCCTGAGTCGCAGGTAGCCGCCGGAGTCGACCACCGCGGTCCACAGGTGGTCCGCGGTGCCGTTGTCGCCCCACTGGATCACCGGGCCGCCGTCGGCGGTCGACATGTTCTGTACGCCGAGCAGTAGCCCGCTGGCCACGTTCTGGATGCGCCGGGTGCCGGTCGGGACGAACCACCAGCGACTGGTGGCCGAGCTGGTGTCAGGGGTCTGCACGGCGAAGGCGCCCTGCGCGGTGGAGGCCCCGGCGATGCCGAGCAGCTTGCCGCTGTTGACGTTCCGCAGGCCGTGCGAGCCGCCCGCCGTCGCCACGACGGTCCACTTGTGGTCGGCGGTGCCGCTGTCCGACCACTGGAGCACCGAGGCGCCGTCGGCGGTGGACATGCTCTGCACGCCCAGCACCTTACCGCTGTTGACGTTGCGCAGGCGCAGCGCGCTGCCGTCGACCACCAGCGCCCAGTCGTGGTCGGCGGTGCCGCTGTCGCCCCACTGGAGGGCGAGCCCGCCGTCGGCGGTGGACATGTTCTGCACGCCGAGCACGAGACCGCTGCCCTCGTTGAGCAGGCGGAACGCGGTGCTGTTCCGGGTGTTCCAGTAGACGGAGTAGTTGAAGCCCTGCGCGTCGTGGAAGGGGCCGAGGTTCACGGACGAGCCGCTGGCGGTCGCGGTGAAGGCGATGCCCGTGGTTCCGCTGCGGGTGATCGACTTCGGGTCGATGAGCGGGAGGGCGGACAGCGCGGTGCTGCCGTAGTTGCCTGCCAGCACGACCGGGCCGTAGGTGACCGCGGCGACGTCCGGGTCGTCGTTGGAGGCCCGGAGCGTGACCTGCATCGGGAGCTTGACGGTCACCGTGTCGCCGGAGGCCCAGGCGCGGGTGAGTGTGGCGTAGCTGCCGGGTGTGGTGGCGAGGTTCTGCACGGTGCCGTTGACGCTGACGGTGGCGCCGGTCGTCCAGCCCGGGATGCGGATGCGCATCGACCAGGTGTCGCCTGCACTGCCGGTCACCTTGAGGGTGGTGGTGTCCTCCGCTGGGTACGCGGTGGTCTGGGTGATCGTCAGGCCGCGCTCGGCCCAGGTGAGGACGGTGGGCACGAACAGGTTCACGATCAGCGTGGTGCCGTCGTGGAAGTAGGCGGAGTCCGCCAGCTTGGTGTTGGACTCCATGCCGGTGCCCTGGCAGCACCAGAAGGAGTCGTAGTCGGTGCTCCAGGTGCCGCCGCCCCAGGCCGGGCCGACCCCCCGGCGGGCGCCGGCCTTCAGCGGGGTGAAGTACGTGACGTGCCCGTGCGGATCGGCCGGGTTCTGCGCGCCGACGACGTGGTTGAGCTGGGCGCGCTCGTAGAAGTCGAAGTACGCGGCGTTGGTGGGGTCCAACTGCCAGAGCTCACGGGTGAGCTTGAGCATGTTGTACGAGTTGCAGAGCTCGCAGTTGTCGTTGGTCAGCTGGGAGGCGATCACGTTGGGGGCCCGGAAGTGCTCGGCCTGGCTGTTGCCGCCGATGGCGTAGGTGTGCGCGGTGGTGCAGAAGTTCCAGGCGTTCGTGGCGATGTCGTGGTAGCGCGTGGTCCCGGTCGCCCGGTACTCGCGGACGGCGCCGATCCACTTCGGCACCTGGGTGTTGGCGTGCAGGCCGTTCAGGTTGTCCTGGCCGGCCGCCAGGGGGTCGAACACGGCAGCGTGGTCGAAGCGTTGGGCGACCGTCAGCCAGCGGCTGTCCCCGGTTTCCAGGCTGAGGTCGGCGAGGACCGCGTTCATGCCGCCGAACTCGGTGCCCATGAGCGCCTGCATCTGGCTCTGGCTGAGCCGGCCGGTGCGCTGGTCGACCCAGCCCGCCATGGCCAGCAGGACGTCCCGGGCCTGGGTGCTGCCCAGCATGCGCCACACGTCGAGCAGGCCGGCCATGGTCTTGTGGACGCAGTAGTAGGGGACGTTGCCGTTCGTGAGCGAGCCGGACTCCAGCTTGGCGAAGTCGCTCTCGGGGAAACCGGAGAGGTAGCCGGTGGAGAACCCCGCTGCGGCGTTGTTGGCCTGGCACTTGGCCAACTCGGCCACCATGGAGGTGGCCTTGTCGCGGCAGACGGTGTCCCCCGTTCCCGCGTACGCCTGGGCCCACGCGCTGAGGAAGTGCCCCTGAACGTGGGTGCGGAAGGGGAACGACGGCGCGTCCCAACCTCCGGTCGCGGTCGCGGCGTTGGTGGACAGCTGGTGGTTCGCGCGGAAGTTGTACAGCAGCCGGTCGACGTCCACGAAACGCAGGTACGCCAGGGTCCGGTCCTGGTTGTCGCGGAACCGGCCGGCGGTCAGCAGGACCTGGCCGAGGCCGAACGGCCGGGTCGACGAGCCGACGACCTCCGCGGCCTCCGCGGCCGCCGGGGGGAGGCCGAGGCCGACGGCGGGCGCGAGGGCCAGCACGCCGGTCGCCTTGAGCAGGGTGCGGCGGTTCGGGGCGGGGGAAGACATCGCGGGATCCGGTCCTTCCGGGTGGGGGAGGAGATCAGCGCCGTATGTTAACGCTAACAAACTTGCTCTCGGGCAGCCGCCGACCTACGGGGGCTGGGGTGTGGCGTGGTGACGACGGCGCTGAAGGGTCGCCGGGTTCGGAGCGCGGCAGGTCCGACTTTCGGCAGGTGTCACGTTTATAGCTCCGGGATCCCGGCCTCGTCCAGGGGGTCGACAGCGCGGCACGGCGGGCCGGTCCCGGGCTTTGACGGCGTCCCGGTGCCTGGCGAGCGTTGACGATGCGCACGCCGAGTGCCACTCGGCCGACTTCTACGCTCATGACCACCATCCGTGGCACATGGATTTGCTCGCGCGTGCCCGGCGGACAGTGGAACTGGCGGATCTGGCGCGGATGGACGCGCATGCGCGCCGGAGGCTGAACCGCCTGCTCCGCGAGGCCACTCAGAAGGACGGTGGCGACGAGAAGGCCGCAGCCGGACCGGCGCACGAGAGTGGGCCGTGATGGTTCGTCAGGCGCGGGTGGGCGACGGGGGCGACAGGACGGACAGGCCGGGCTCGGGTTCGATCAGGAAGGCCGTGGGCGTCGTCGTCTACAGATGTGCCTCAGTAGCATTGTGCGATCCTCAATGAGTCGTACTCATTCTCCCCGAGGGCTTCGTAAGTCGACCCGGGCGACCAGTCGGGCGAGCCGCTTTCAACAGGGACCACCCCGCCCGAACTGGAACTTTCTCCCCTCAGAAGCTGCTCACGCTCATCGAGTCCAGCACCTCCCCTGTGTCATCACTGTTGCGGCAACGTAAAAATATGCATGTCTATCGTCTTGACAGGGTCACTCCTACCCCCCAATAAATACAACTCATAGGAGCCCCATTTGAAGGAGGAACATCCTCATGAGACCCCTGCGCATCGGCGCGCGGACGGCCATGGCGTTCGCGGCGGCCGCCGCCATCGTCACGGCCGCACTGCCCGCCCAGCCCGCCTACGCGGCCACGACGAACTTCTACGTCGACCCCGTCAACGGCAGTGACGGCAACCCGGGGACCAGCACGACGTCGGCGTTCAAGACCATCCAGGCCGCACAGGCCGCGGTCCGGAACGTCAACACGAACATGTCCGACGACATCGTCGTGAACCTGCGCGGTGGCACCTACCCGCTCACCAGCCCGGTCACCTTCGGCACCGCCGACTCGGGCACCAACGGGCACACGGTCGCCTACCAGGCCTACAACGGCGAGACGCCCGTCATCACCGGCGGTACGACGCTCACCGGGTGGACCCCCGCCTCCAACGGCGAGTACAAGGCGTCCGTGGGCGCCCTCAACTTCCGCCAGCTGTACGTCAACGGGGTCCGCGCCACCCGGGCCCGCTACCCGAAGACCGGGTCGGACTTCCAGTTGCAGGGCAGTGACACCACCAACAAGCTGCTGAAGGTGCTCGGTTCGCAGGTCTCCACCTGGGCCAACCTCAACCAGGTCGAGCTGATGCTGGAGACGCAGTGGGGCGAGAGCTACCTGCGGCTGAAGTCGATCAGCTCCGCCAACGGCACCGCCGACATATCGATCCAGGACCACGAGGCGGGCATCCTCTTCCAGCGCCCGTATCCGCAGCTCGCCAACGGCTCCCCGCTGCACTTCGAGAACGCCCACGAATTCCTCAGCGATCCCGGCGAGTTCTACGTCGACACGGCCGCGCAGACCGTCTACTACAAGCCTCGCCCCAGCGAGAACATGTCCACGGCCACCGTTCAGGCGCCGACGCTACAGACGCTGTTCGACGTCAAGGGCACCAGCCTCGACAGTCCCGCCCACGATCTGCGGTTCTCCGGTCTCACCTTCACCCAGACCACCTGGATGGAAGCCAGCAACAACGGCTACCTGAACGCCCAGGGCGGCAACTACAACATCTCGGCCGACACCTCCAACAAGCAGTACGTCGGCCGCCCGCCGGCCGCCGTGCAGGCCGCCTACACCGACCGCGTCTCCATCACCGGCAACGTCTTCACCAAGCTGGGCTCCACCGCGCTCGACCTCTCGCACGGTGTCCACGGCAGCAGCGCGATCGGCAACTACATCTACGATGTCTCCGGCAACGGGATCATGCTCGGCAAGTTCTCCGACCCGACGGTGGAGTACCACACCGTCTACAACCCGCCCACCTCGCCGGCCGGCGAGGACGCCCGGGAGGTGGTCAAGAACGTCTCCGTCAAGGACAACCTGATCACCCGGACCGGTGAGGACTACCTCGGCACCGCGGGCATCAACGCGGGCTTCGTCAACAGCACCGCCATCGACCACAACGACATCTCCGACGCGCCATGGGCCGGCATCTCGCTCGGCTGGGGCTGGCAGTCGGCGGCCAACGCCGAGGGCAACAACAGCGTCAGCTTCAACCGGATCGGCAACGTGATGACCCGGCTGTGCGACTCGGCCGGCTTCTACCACCTGTCGAACGACCCGGGCACGGTGGTCAACGGCAACTACATCCACGATGTGGTGCGCAGCTCCGCCGCCTGCGGCTCTCCCGTCTCCAGCATCTACCTGGACGAGGGGTCGAACAACATGACCGTCTCGAACAACGTGCTGTCGAACCCGGACGTGTCCATCAACCAGAACGTCAACGGCTCCGACCAGACACTCACCAACAACACCTCCTCCGGTGACGCGGTGATCAAGGCCTCCGGCCTCGAGTCCGGCTACCGGTGGATGCCCCTGGTACCCAACCTCGCCTGGAACAAGAGCGCGACCTCCTCGTCGGCCTTCGGCACCGGCTTCGAGGCCTCCAAGGCCGTCGACAACAACAGCTCGACCGGCTGGTCGCCGACCGGCAGCGACACCTCGGCCTGGTGGCAGGTCGACCTCGGCCAGTCCTACCAGCTCGGCCAGTTCGCGCTGACCACCCGTCAGGACGTCGACCAGTCCTCGACCCGCGGCAACTTCGAGGTCCGGGCCTCCAACGACCCGAACTTCGGCAGCTACACGGTCGTGGGACGCCAGACGTCCACCCTGCCCTACGCCGCGACGCTCACCGGCAAGATCGACGTCCGCCAGGCCTTCCGCTACGTGCGGGTCGCCAAGACCGACGGCGCGTACTTCTTCATCACGGACTTCAGCGTGCAGCAGACCGGCGGGGCCCTCGCCGCGTCGACCGGCGGACCGGCCGTCGACCCGTCGTCGTTCTACACCGTCAAGAACGTCAACAGCGGCCAGGTCGTGGACGTGAGCGGCTGGTCCGGCGCCGACGGAGCGGCCGTGGACCAGTGGCCCGGCACCGGCGGTGCCAACCAGCAGTGGAACATCGTCCCGGTCAGCGGCCAGCTCTTCAAGATCCTGAACCGGAACAGCGGCAAGGCCCTCGAAGAGCCCTGGTCCTCCCACTGGAGGGGGACCGCCGCGGACCAGTCCACCTACAACGGCGGCAACAACCAGCTCTGGTACTTCGAGCCGACCACCGGTGGCTACCTCCTCCGCAACTACGAGAGCAGGCAGGTCCTGGAGGTGAGCGGCGCGTCGACCGCCAACGGCGCCGCCGTCGACCAGTCGAACGCCACCAACCAGTCCCACCAGACCTGGACGATCCAGTAGTCCCGGTGACACCGCCCTGAGCCGAGACGGGGGGCCGGAAGGCGTCGCTCTCCGACCCCCCGGTTGTCAGCAGCCACTCACAGAAGAGGACACCTGCAATGCGAAAGTCATGGGCACTGCCCCTGATCGCGCTCGTCACCGCCGCTCTCGGGATGACGACGACCGGTGCGATCCCCGCCTCCGCCGCCACCGACACGCCCCTGCGGGTCATGCCGCTGGGCGACTCGATCACCTGGGGTCTGGGGAGCAGCACGGGCAACGGCTACCGGGGCCCGCTGTGGGACGCGCTCGCGGCGGACGGCCATCCGGTCGATTTCGTCGGTACGGGGCGGAACGGTTCGATGTCCGATCCCGACAACGAAGGACACCCGGGATACCGCATCGACCAGATCGCCGCCCTCGCCAGCGCTTCGCTGACCCGATTCCGGCCCAACATCGTCACGCTGGAGATCGGCACCAACGACCTCAACGGGAACTACCAGCCGTCCACCGCCGCCGTCCGGCTGAAGTCGCTGGTCGACCGGATCACCGCCGACGTCCCCGACGCGACCGTCCTCGTGGCCTCCCTGGTGGTGTCCACCAGCGGCTCGGAGGAGCAGTACCGGGCCGCCTACAACCAGGCCGTCCCTCGGATCGTGAGCGATGCACAGGCTGCCGGCAAGCACGTCGCGTACGTCGACATGAGCAGCCTCACCACGGCCGACCTGGCGGACACCTTGCACCCCAACGATGCGGGCTACCGGAAGATGGCCGACGCCTTCCATCGCGGCATCCAGGCCGCGGGCAGCGCCGGGTGGCTGAGGAATCCAGCCCCCGCCGCCGCACCCGTGCAGTCGGGCCTCGCCGGAAAGTGCCTGGACGTCAACGGCGCCGGCACCGCCGACGGGACCGCCGTCCAGACCTGGGACTGCAGCGGCAGTGCCAACCAGCTGTGGTCCGCCTACACCGACGGCACCCTCCGCTCCATGGGCAAGTGCCTCGACGCTGCGGGCTGGGGGACGGCCGACGGCACCAAGGTGCAGCTCTGGGCCTGCACCGGCGGCGCCAACCAGGTCTGGCAGCCCTACAACGGCGGCTACCGCAACCCCCTCTCCGGCCGCTGCCTGGACGTTCCGGGCGCCTCCGCGGCCAACGGGACGCAGCTCCAACTGTGGGACTGCACCGGCGGCTCCAACCAGAGGTGGACCACGCTGACCGCCGGATGACGCCCGCTCCGTGAACTCCATCCGGTGTCCTGCAACGCAGAGCGGCCCCCGCGCCGACCGTCCGCCGAGGACGGTGGGCGCGGGGGCCGCCGCGAGCCGGTCTTCCGGAGGCACCAGGGCTGCTGCCTGCCGGTACCGGCCGAGACGCCGCTCAGCGGCGGACGGCGGCGGACGCTCCCGCCATCAGGGCCTCGACCTCGGCGAGCGAGGCCATCACCACGTCGCCGGGAGTCGTCATCGCGAGGGCACCCAGGGCCGTGCCGTACGCCAGGGCGCGCGCCAGCGGGGCCCCGGCGAGCAGGCCGTGGATCAGGCCGGCCGCGAAGCCGTCACCGGAGCCGATGCGGTCCAGGACGTGCAGTCCCGGCATCGAGGGGCCGACGGTGTAACCCGTTTCGGCGGACCAGGCGGCCGAGGACCAGTCGTTGACCCCGGCCGAGGGGACCTCGCGCAGGGTCGTCGCCAGCACCCGCGCTCCGGGGAGCAGGGCTGCCACCGAGGCGAGCGCGTCCGGCACCTCGTCGGGGCCGAAGCGCTCGGCGCCGGGGTGGCTGCCCGCCATGCCCAGGGCGCCGACGATGACGTCGGCGTGCCGGGCCAGGCGCAGGTCCGTCTCCCGGGCCCGCTCCGGTCCGCCGCGCCCGGCCCACAGGCTGGGACGGTAGTTGGGATCGTAGGAGACGGTGACGCCGTGGCGGCGGGCGGCCGTCATGGCCTCCTCCGCGACGTCCGCGGTGGTGTCCGAGAGGCCGGCGAAGATTCCGCCGGTGTGGAACCAGCGCGGGCCCGAGGAGAGGACCGCGTCCCAGTCGACGTCGCCCTTGCGCAGCTGCGAAACCGCGGTGCCCGCGCGGTCGCTGACGCCGAGGGCGCCGCGGATGCCGAAGCCGCGCTCGACGAAGTTCAGGCCGTTGCGCGCGCCGCGGCCGATACCGTCGTCGGGCACCCAGCGGATCAGGGAGGTGTCGACTCCGCCCTGGAGGATGAGGTCCTCGACCAGCCGCCCCACCTGGTTGTCGGCGAGGGCGGTGACGACGGCGGTGCGCAGGCCGAAGCAGCGGCGCAGCCCGCGCACGACGTTGTACTCGCCGCCGCCCTCCCAGACCCGGAACGAGCGGGCAGTGCTGATCCGCCCCTCCCCCGGGTCGAGGCGCAGCATGACCTCGCCGAGGGCCACCACGTCGGTCACGGGGCAGCCACCTCCACGGCCTCGGCCGTCAGGCGCCGGATCTCCGCGTAGGCGCCGGCGTCCAGGTGTGCGGGCGTCGCCAGCCAGCTGCCGCCGACGGCGAGGACCGCGGGGTCGGCGAGGTAGGCGGCCAGCCGGGCGGGGCCGATCCCGCCGGTCGGCACGAAGCGCGCCGACGGGAACGGGGCCGCGAGGGCGCGGAGCGTGCGCAGGCCGCCACTGGCCTCGGCGGGGAAGAGCTTGACGGTGTCGAGTCCGGCCCGCAGGGCGCGCATCAGCTCGGTGGCGGTCGCGATGCCGGGCACCACCGGAACTGCCAGTTCCCGGCAGGCGTCGATGACTTCCTCGTCGTATCCGGGCGAGACGACGAACCGGGCCCCGGCCGCCACCGCACGGTGCGCCTGCTCGGCGGTGAGCACCGTGCCGGCGCCGACGGCCAGGCCGCCGTGCCCGGCCATCGCCTTGAGCACCCGCTCGGCGGCCGGGGTGCGGAAGGTGACCTCGGCACACCGGGCGCCGCCGGCGGCGAGCGCGTCGGCCAGCGGGCCGGCGGTGGCCGGGTCGCGCACGGCCAGCACCGGCATGACGCGGGCGCCGTCCAGGACGGCGGCGAGGTCGGTGCTCATCGGCCCAGCCATCCGCCGTCGACTGGCAGGACGGTGCCGTGGACGTAGGCGGCGGCGTCCGAGGCCAGGAACACGGTGGCGCCCGCCAGGTCCTCGGCCCGGCCCCAGCGACCGGCCGGGATCCGCTCCAGGATCGCCGTGCTGCGCACCGGATCGTCCTGGAGCGCCTGGGTGTTGTCGGTGGCGATGTAGCCGGGCGCGATCGCGTTGACGTTCACGCCGCAGCCGGCCCACTCGTTGGCCAGGGCCTTGGTCAGACCGGCGATGCCGTGCTTGGCGGCGGTGTAGCCGGGCACGGTGATGCCGCCCTGGAAGCTGAGCAGCGACGCCGTGAAGATGATCTTCCCCCGGCCGCGGGCCACCATCACCGCGCCCACCGCGCGGGACAGCGCGAACTGCGCACTCAGGTTGACCTGGAGCACCAGGTCCCAGTCGGCGTCCGGGTGTTCGGCGGCCGGCGCGCGACGGATGGTGCCCGCGTTGTTGACCAGGATGTCCACCGGCCGCTCGCGTCCGGCGAGGTCCGCGCCCAGGGCCCGCACCGCGTCCGGGTCGGCGAAGTCGACGCGGACCGCCTCGAAGGAGCGGCCCGCGGCCAGGACGTCCTTCTCGACGTCGCTGCCGCTCTCCTCCAGGTTGGCGCTGACACCGATGACGTCCGCGCCGGCCTCGGCGAGGGCGCGGGCGATGGCCCGGCCGATGCCGCGCCGGGCGCCCGTGACGACGGCGAGCCTGCCGGTCAGGTCGAAGGCACCCCTCTTGTCGGTGAGCTCGCTCCGCTCGCTCATGCGGTCGCTCCCTCGGTGCAGTCGGTGCCGTCGGTGCAGTCCACGAGGATCTTCATCACGTCGCCGCCGCCCTCCAGGGCCTCGAAGGCCGCGGGGGCCTCGGTCAGCGGCACCACCTTGCTGATCAGCCGCTCGGCCGGGATCGTGCCGTCGGCGACCAGCGCCACCGCCCGCTCGAAGTCGGAGCGGTCGTACAACCGGGCTCCCACCAGGGTGAGTTCGCGCCAGAAGAAGCGGTGCAGGTTCACCTCGCGGGGGCGGGGGTGGATCGCCACCAGGCACAGCCGGCCCCGCACCCCGAGTACTTCGACCGCGGTGTCGACCCCGGCCGCCGCGCCGGACACCTCGAAGGCGACGTCCGCGCCCGCGTCCCCGGACCACTGCCGCACGGCCTCCGGCACGTCCTCGGCGGCCGGGTCCCAGGCCGCGAACCCCAACTCCTCGGCGAGCTTGCGCCGGTGGGCGCTCAGCTCCACCACCCGCACCTCGGCCCCGGCCGCCCGCGCCACCAGCGCGATCAGGATCCCGACCGGACCGCCGCCCACGACGACGACCCGCTCACCGGCCCGCACCTCGGCCCGCCCGACGTCGTGCACGGCCACCGCGGTGGGCTCCACCAGCGCGGCCCGGTCCAGCGGGAGCGAGCCGGGCAGGCGGATCAGCGTGGAGGCGGGGACCGTCCAGCGCTGCTGCATCGCACCCGGCGAGTCGATGCCGATGAAGTCCAGCTTTTGGCAGACGTGCTGATAGCCGCTCAGGCAGGCCGAGCAGGTGCTGTCCCAGCGCAGCGGCATCACCGTCACCGCGTCGCCGGGCCGCCAGCCGTCGACGCCGGAGCCGACCTCCACCACCCGGCCGGACATCTCGTGGCCCAGGACGGCCGGCGCGGCGACGCGGGCGTCCATGTCGCCGTGGAAGATGTGGAGGTCGGTGCCGCAGATCCCCACGTAGGCGGGCGCCAGCAGGACCTCTCCGGGGCCGGGCTCGGCGGGCTCGACCGGGGCCGTGTCCAGTGTGCGGGCGGCCGTGTATCGAACGGCAAGCGTCATGGTGATCCCAAAGGTCTCGTCGGTTCGGGTTACGAGTGGGCGGTGAGGCGGTAGAAGGCGGTCGCGGTGCCTGCGAGGATCGCCGAGGTCTCGTCGGCGGAGCAGCCGTCGAGCAGTTCGTCCACGGTTTCGGCCCAGCGGTTCCAGCCGCCCGCGAGGATCGCCACCGGCCAGTCCGAGCCGAACATCAGCCGGTCGGCGCCGAAGGCGCTCAGCAGGACGTCCCAGACCGGCCGGATGTCGGCGGTGGTCCAGGCCTGGTGGTCGGCCTCGGTGATCAGTCCCGACACCTTGCAGACCACCTGCTGGTGCGCGGCGAGCCGCCGCAACCGCTGCTCCCACTCCCCCAGTTCGCCGCGGGCGATGTCCGGCTTGCCCGCGTGGTCGAGCACCAGCGGCAGGTCCGGGAGGCGCTCGGCCAGTCGGCTCGCCTGGTCGAGCTGGTGGCTGCGGACGAGCACGTCGTAGCCGAGACCGCGGTCCCGCACCGCCGCCAACCCGGCTTCGACCTCGGGGCGTTGCAGCCACTCGGGGTCCGTTTCCCCCTGGACCAGGTGGCGCAGGGAGCGGAGGTGGCCGCCGCCCGGGCCGGCGAGCAGCCGGTCGATCTCGTCGCCCACGGAGGGGGACGTGAGGTCCGCCCAGCCGACCACGGCCGCGATCAGCGGTTCCCGGGCGGCGAGTTCGAGCAGGTCCTCGGTCTCCGGGACGTCCGGGACGCACTGCACGACCACCGTGCGGTCGAGCCGGCGGCCCGCCACCGTGCCGGTGGCGGTGGCGCGCAGGTCGCCGGGGGTGAACGTGCGGCGGATCGACGTCAGGTCGGGCTCGTCGAGCCAGGGTTGCGGGCGCTGGACGAGGTCCCACAGGTGGTGGTGGGCGTCGATGAGCGCGGGGGGCCGGCTGGTGGTCACGGGGGCTCCGGTGGGGGTGGGTCCGGTGTGGGCGGCTCAGTCGGCGGTGTGGCCGCCGGGTTCGCTCAGGTGCCAGACCTCGGTGAGGTCGGTCCACTGGCGGGAGTCTCCACGGTCGGGGAAGGGCTCCTGGCAGGGGTCGGTGAGCTTCCACCACTCCTGGGTCACCGGGTCGGCCTCCAGCTCCGCGATGTCGGCCTCGAAGTGCTCGCCGTGGTACTCGAAGTACGCGAACAGCACGTCGTCGTGGAGGTGGATGCTGTAGTTGCGGATCTTCGCCCGGTGCAGCGCCGCCTCGACCCCGGGCCAGACGGCGGAGTGGAGTTTCAGGTACTCCTCCCGGTGCTCGGGCCGAAGCCTGATGGTCTGGGCGAAGCGCTTCATGAGAATTCCTCCGATGTTTCGACGTTCGCGCAGGCCGAGGCATCGAACGGCGAACGATAGCTGGGGGTGCGGGTGCGGAGCTCCAGCCGGAGCGTCATCCGGATCCGGGTGGACGCGGGCAACCGCACCGTCAGGTAGGCACTGTCGCAAACCGTCTCCGACTCGCCGACCACCGGCTCGGTGTGGCCGTAGTCGTACATGTCGCCGATCCAGCCCTCGTCCGTACAGGTCGTGTACCGGGCCGAGGCGATCGTGTGCTCGGCGAATGCGCCCGCCTGAATGATAATCGTCCGATCTTTGTCTGGCGAGAGGTTCACCAGCTCGACAGTGGTCGCCTCGGGATCGATGGAGGTGACCAGGGCGGCCACGTCCTGCGGCAGCCCCGCCCGCCGAACCTGGGCGTCGTGGTAGCGCAGTCGGGCCTGCTGGAGGCCGCCGTTGTAGAGCACCTGGGGGCCGCCCCAGGTCAGCTGGACGAGGGCCTCGGTGGCGACCGGGTTGCACTGCTGCCACACGTGGATGTCGGCCTCCTCCACCGCCAGGTCGCGGTAGCGCTCCATCCGCCGCAGGCGGTGGCGCACCTGCGCCTGGGCGGCGGCGAGGATCCGCTCGGGGTAGTCCGGGTCGTCACCGGCGAGGAAGGCGAACCACGCCTTCTCGTGCCCGGACTCCTCCTTGGCGCGGAACGGCCGCACGGTGCTCCAGTCGAGGCCGTCCGCCTCGCGTAGCCGCTCTATCCGGGCGCGGTCGACCTCGGAGGCGGTGTGGTGCCACAGCGCCATCGGCACCGGCAGGGTGACCGGGTTGTAGTCGAACCAGCCCGAGTCGTTGTGCCGGAACGGGAGGTGGAGCGTCGGCTTGTCGGTGTCCGAGGCGAGTTCGACCGTCCACTTGGACCGGAGGCTGGAGTCCGCCTCGGTGAAGGGCATCAGCTTGGCCCGGGAGATGATGTCGTCGAGCGAGGTCCCGACCATCGAGAGGTAGTCGTCCTCCCCGGTGCTCACCGCGGCGGCCAGCGCCGCCACGCAGGCCGCGTGGCCCACACTGTGCCAGCCGTGCGGCCAGGACCAGCCGTAGTGGCCGCCGTACCAGCGTCCTTCGAGCAGGCCGCCGACGGCACCGTCCGGGCTGACGTTGTCCGGGATGAGTCCGCCGTTCGCCTCAGTGCGCTCCCGCCAGGCCCCGACGTACTCGACGATCCAGTCGCGGTAGCGCTGCTCGCCGGTCAGCACCCAGGCGTTGAGGACCAGGCCGGCCGCGGCGAGGTTGACCGCGGTGTCGCCGACGCCGATCCGCTCGCGCATCCGGGCGCCGAGCCGAGGGTCCGCCGAGAGCGGGTACGGGCCGTCCTGCGCCTCGGGGAGCCATTCGAGCGGGTAGCCGTACGTGTCCGCTTCCTTCTGCAGCCAGGGGTAGACGTCGCCGTCGCTCACGCCGCGGCGGTCCGGGTCGCTGCCGTTGTGCGGGCGGGTGATGATGCGGTGCGCGGGGTCGTAGTTGCCGTGGGCCGGGTCGACGTACAGCTCGGCGAAGCGCAGGGCGCGCTCGGACCAGCGGTCGGGGTCGGCCATGCACAGGAAGTAGAGCAGCAGCAGGCTCTCGCCCTGGTGGAACCAGTCGTAGCCGCGCTCGTACTCGCCCCGGAGCATGCCCAGTTCGGTGAGGTGCGCGGTGACGCCCTCCCAGTGCCTGCCGCTGGCGTCCAGGAGGTCGTCGGCCCCGCCCAGCAGGTACAGCTGCGGCCAGTTGAAGAAGACCTCGTAGAAGTCGTCCACACCGTCACGGGTGGTCAGCCGGCCGTTGTAGTTCAGCCGGCCGTCGGGGCCGGTGAACTCGCGGGCGAAGCGGCGCCAGCCGTGGTCGAGCAGGTCGAACAGCTCGCGCTGCGCCAGCGCCCAGCCGGGCGGTTCGAGCAGCGGCACCGAGGCCCGGATCTCGGCCGGGGAACCCGTGGCGTCCTCGCCCGGGGATGGGTCGGTGGAGCTGAGGGACATGGGGAGGATCTCCGATCGGGGTGACGGCACGGGTGTCATTCCTTGGTGGCTCCGGCGAGCATCCCGCTGACCAGGAAGCGCTGGGCGAAGAGGAAGACCACCAGGACCGGGGTGATGGCGACCAGGGTCGCGAGGGCCAGCTGCGGCCGCTCGACGGCGAGCGAACCGGCGGTCGGGTTGAACTGCGGCACGCTGCTGAGCAGGTTGCCGACGCCGACCTGGACCGGCATCTGGTCGTCCTGGGGCAGCATCACGTACGGCAGGAAGTAGTTGGTCCAGTTGGCGACGAAGCTGAAGAAGCCCACGAGCGCGATGACCGGCGTCGCCAGCGGCAGGGCGATGTGGCGGAAGACGCCGAGTTCCGAGCAGCCGTCCATCCGTGCGGCCGCCAGCAGGTCCTTCGGCACGGCGGTGGTGAAGTAGATGTACGTGAGGTACACGCCGAACGGGTAGAACGCGTACGGCAGGATGATCGACCACATGGTGCCGATCAGGTGCGCCGCGTTGACCTCCAGGAACAGCGGCACGACCAGGGTGGCGCTCGGCATCAGCATCACGACCAGGGTCGAGACCAGCAGCAGGCGCCGGCCGCGGAACTCGGTCATGGCCAGCGCGTACCCCGCCGGCACCGACACGCAGAGGGTGATGGCCAGGGAGATCACCGCGTACAGGGCGGAGTTGCCGAGCCACTGCAGGATCGCGCCGTCCTGGAAGCCCCTCAGGGCGTCCCAGTTGGCCAGGAGGGCGTCCCAGGAGCCGAAGGAGAGCGGGTTGTCGTGGACCAGTTGCTGGTCGGTCTTGGTCGCCGCGAGGACGAGCCAGAGCACCGGCAGCACGAAGAACGCGGCGAAGACCGCGAGGACGGAGCCGGTCAGCAGCCGGTACGACGCGTTCCGTACGGGCCGGCGCCTCCGCCGGGACGCCCGGCGTGGAGCTCGGGTCATGGCACTTGGCTCCCGTTCCTCGCGTGGTGCGGCGGCGACCGCGGTGGCAGGGGTCTCAGTCGGCATCGAAGAATCCCGACCGTGCGACGAAGAAGCCGGCGGCCGTCACGCTGACGACCAGGAGCTCCATCGAGACCGCCGCCGCGCCGTTGACGTTGTTCATCTGGAAGGCGAAGTCGTAGGTCAGCTGGTTGAGCGAGTAGTCGCGCCCGGCCACGCCCACACTGGCGAGGGAGAGCAGCTGCGGCTCGACGAAGAGCTGCGCGCCGCCCGCGAAGGCCAGGATCACCATGTAGACGATCCACTTGCGGAGCATGGGGATCTGCACGTGCCGGGCGGTCTGCCAGGCGCCCGCGCCGTCGATCCGCGCGGCTTCCAGGACGTCGTGCGGGATGTTGTTGAGCGCGCCGTACATGACGACGATCCAGCCGCCGGCCCCGGTCCAGAAGGCGATCGCGGTGAACAGCACCGGGAGGTTGCCGGGCGCGATGACCTCGCCGAAGGTGTCGAAGCCCAGCAGGCCCAGCAGCGACCTGACCGGACTCACCGTCGGATCGAGCATGAACAGCCACACCAGCACGCTCGCGGCGCCCGCGAGCGCCCCGGGGATGTAGTAGAGGAAGCGGAGCGTGCGACTGATCGGCCCCGAGGAGAGGCGGTGCAGCAGCAACGCCAGCCCCACCACGAACACCACCAGCGAGACCAGCCAGAACAGCAGGTAGAGCGCCACGTGGCCGATCGCGTCCACGAAGCGGAAGTCCTGCGCCGTGGAGACGAAGTTGGCGAGCCCGGTGAACGAACCCCCGGCGTCGGTGAAGGCGAAGTAGATCGCGTAGCCGGTCGGCAGGACGCCGAAGGCGACCAGCAGCAGCGCGTAGCCGGCGACGAAGGCCAGGCCGGCCCGGCTCCCGCGGGCGCCGCCGCGGCGCCGGCGGGAGCCGACCGAGGAGGAGTCGAGGGTCACTGCGAGACCTTGTATCCGAACGACTGGGCGTGCTTGACGATCGAGTCCTGCCAGGCGGGCAGCAGGGAGGTGACGGTCTGCCCCTGGGTCAGACCGGGCTTGACCGTGGCGGCCCAGACCGCTTCCTGGCTGAACTGGCCGGAGCCCCAGCCCGACCACACCTGGGAGGAGGCGTCCTTGAGGGCGCCGAGGTCACCGGCGTAGTACCCGGCGGCCGCCTGCGCCTTGAGCCACTCCTCGGCGGCGGGCGCGTAGGCCGGGAAGCCCGGGGACTTCTGGGCCTGGTAGGCGTTGTCGGTGGTGACCCACTTGAGGAAGTCGGTGGCCGCCCTGAGGTGGGTGGAATGCTGCGACACCAGCCAGGTGCCGCCGCCGACGTTGCCGGTGGCCGGCTCGGTGTCGCCCTGCCACTGGGGCATCGGGGCCACGCCGATCGTCTTCTCCGGCACCTTGAGCGTGTCCCGGAACACCGCACCGCCGAACCACGCCGGGCCGGGCATGAGCAGGACCTTGTCGGCCTCGTTCTTGGCGAAGTCGGTGCTGAAGACCCCGCTGACGGACATGGACTTGTTCTTGATCAGGCCGTCCAGGAGCGTGGCCATCCTGGTGCAGTCCTCGCCGGTGGTGTTCACCGAGACCGCCTTGGGGCCGGTGATGTGGTTGGCCCCGCACTTGCTCGCCCAGAGGTAGATCTCGGGGGCGAAGGAGTCCCCGGCGTCGCCCACCAGGTAGCCGGGGTGTTCAGCGGCCACCTTCTCGCCCAGCGTCCGGTACTCCTCCCAGGTCTTCGGGACGGTGTAGCCGAACTGCTGCATCAGCGGCGCGTTGTACCAGAGCACGGTCTGCGAGAGGTCGTTGCGCAGGCAGTAGACGGTGCCGTTGACCGTACAGACGTCGTTGGCGCCCTTGGCGAAGCCGTTCAGGGTGTCCGCCGGGATCAGGCCCTTGTCGAGCGGTGCCGCGAAGCCGGCGTCGACCGCCCAGGTCGCCTCGTTGTTCTGGGAGCTGAACACGACGTCGGGCCAGCCCTTGCCGGTCCGGTTGAACAACTGGACCTTGGTCTGGAGGTAGTTCGAGCCGTTGGCGTCTCCGTCGTAGGAGACGATGTCCAGCTTCACCTCCGGGTGCAGCGCCTGGTACTGCTTCGCGGCGGCCAGCCTGGTCGCGTCGACCCAGACGGTCAGTGTGCCGTCGGACTGCGCCGCCTGGGCGAAGCCGTCCCTGGTGGTCTTTCCGGAGGAGCCACCACTGCTACAGGCGGCCGCGGTCATCACCAGGGTCGCCGCGCAGGCGGCGAGCATCACCGCTCGTCTCTTGCCGGACACTGCTTCCCGGCCGACCGGAGGCTTGTTGACGGTCATCATCGACTCCACTGCAGAGGCCCCGAACTGATCGGGAGGTGGGGGGAGGGCGACGCGGGACCGTCCCGGTCCGGCGTCGGATACCGAAGGGCCGCCGTTCCGCTGCTGCCCTGGGAGACCATTAGCCGCCCTATCGAGTGGGTCGTCAAGAGTTCACACAGTCTTATTCAGACTGATTTCGGACCGCCTACCGGGCTCTGCACGGCGATTGTGATGCTTTTTTAGGTACCTGTCTGCTTTTGTGGGTCGATTCGCGCCATGAAGCTCGATGGAATGAGTAGGACTCATTGCCTCCTACGGTAAGCTGGGACAGCTCGCCGACGCGCAGCCTCGCCTCGCGCCCCACCCCGAAGGCAGGACAGATGAACGACACGCCCACGCCTCAGACCGCGCTGCCCGCGCAGGCCTCCCCCGTCCCCGGGGCGGGGCAGACCGGTCCGGGCGAGGAGCGGCGGGACTACCGGCCGGGATACGAGATCGTGTCGGAGCAGATCCTCGAGTACATCGCCGAGGCACGCCTGGTGGCGGGCGACCGGCTCCCCACGGAACACGATCTGGCCAAGACGCTGAACACCAGCAGGGCCGTGGTCCGGGAGGCCGTGAAGATCCTCTCCGCGCTCGGCCGCGTCCGGGCGCACAAGGGGCGCGGCCTGTTCGTCGCGGACGACGAGGGCATGCTCATCACCAGCCGCTGGGGCGGTTTCTTCCGTCCCGTCGACCTGGACCACGTCCTGATGCTGTTCGAGTTCCGCAAGGTCCAGGAGATGGCCGCCAGCAGTCTCGCGGCCACCCGGGCCACACCCGCCGAACTGCGCACCATCGAGGTCGCCATGCAGCAGTGCCGGCACGGGGCCTCCCACGGCCAGGTCGACGTCTTCAACCAGGCGGACGACGACTTCCACACGGCCGTGGCCACTGCCGCTCACAACACCTTCCTGCTCAGCGCCGTGCGGGACGCCCGCAGGCTGCAGCGCCAGTCCAGTGCCATCGGCATCCACGACGTGCTCAGCGAAGGGACCCAGGCGGCGGTCGAGGAGCACGAGGCGATCTACCGGGCCATCCGTGACGGCCGGCCCGACGAGGCCGCCACGGCCACGGCAGCACACCTCGACCGGACGCTGGAGGACTACCGCCGGGAGATCCAGCGGCGCCTGTTCGGCTAGCGGCCGCCCGTTCGCAGCGCGGCGCCGAGGGGGCGAGGATCCCCTCTTCCGACCGGGCGGTATCGCCCGGACTCCCCGACCGGACACCACCACGCTCAGAAGACGGTCGACGGGTCCGGCGCGCGGCGACGGGTGTGGGCTTCCGCCAGGAGGAGGTACGCGGCGGCGGTCCAGGTGTAGGCGCGGTCGCGCAGTCCGGCGCCGGTGAGGGCGTCGAAGTTCTCGGCGAAGCCGGAGGTCTCGCACAGCGAACGGAAGCGGGCGCTGACCTCGTCGGCGAGGTCGGCGTGGCCGGCTCGACGGAGTCCGTCCTCGATCAGGACGGTCGACGGTGCCCAGATCGGGCCGCGCCAGTAGCCGTCCTCCTCGTAGCAGGGGGAGTCGGGGTGTTCGGTGGCCAGGCCGTGGTCGGTGAGGTGGCCGCGGATGCGGTCGGCGAGCTTGGCGCCGATGGACTGCGGCAGGTGCTCCCCGAGCACGATCGGCATCAGGTCCAGCAGGCTGCGGCTGTGGGTGGTGGTGCCGGTGTGCGGTGAGCGGGCGAGGAACTGATCGCCGTCCCACAGCTGGTCGAGCAGGGCGGCGAGGACGGTGTCGGCGAGGGCGGTGAACTCGTCGGCTTCCTCCACGCGGTCGAGCTCGCCGGCCATCCTGGCGAGCTCCTTGAGCTGCAGGACGAGGAACGAGGCCAGATCGGGTGCCTCGACCAGACGGCGGGAGTCGAAGGTGGTCGCGTTGTCCCAACCGCTGTCGTTGCCGTGGTGGTAGTGCGGCAGAGCCGAGCCAGGGGCGCGGCGGGCATCCAGCCAGAACCGGGTCCAGTTCCTCAAGCGCTCGTACGCGACGGTGAGTTGCCGGCTGGTCAGCGGTTGTGGCAGGCGCTCGCGCAGGCGGCGCAGGGCCCAGCCGTGGATGGGCGGCTTGACGAAGTTGTAGAGGACTTCGGAGTGCGTGACCGAGTCCGGCAGGGCCCCTCGCTCGTCCTGGTGGTCGAACGGCAACTGGAACTGGTCCCAGGCGAGTTCAGGGGAGGCAGGGGCGACCGCCAGGGCGTTGAAGCAGTGGTCCCAGCTCCAGACCTTGTCCATCCAGTGCTTCGACATCAGGATGCCGGGGCGCTTCAGGAAGCCTTCGGGGCAGACGGTGGCGGACCACAGGACGTAGGCGGCGAGGTCGGCGGAGGGAGCGGTGTCGGTGAGGGGGGCGGCCAGATCCCGCGTGAAGGAGCGGAAGGCCGCCCGCGCGCGGTCGGTGACCGTGTCGAAGTCGTCGCCGGTGGCGTAGGGGGTGCGGGCGCTGTCCGTTTCCTCGATCACGGCCTCCCATTCGGGCGCACCGCGGAGCGTCAGGCGCCGGTCGGCGTCGGCGAGCCCTTCGGCGCCGGCGGTATCGGCGAAGGCGCCGGACAGGAGGGTGATGCGGTAGCGGCGTCCGGTTTCGTAGGAACTGAACTGGTAGGAGCCGTCGACCGGGTCGCGGTAGAGGTACGTGCCCGTGAACGGGGTCAGCTTCCCCTCAGCGGGGGTGATGGCGAGGGACAGGTTCCGGCCGCGCACCCGAAGGGCGCTGGCGCTCTCGTAGGCGAACTCGACACGGCCTTCCGCGGCGGCCACGGTGAGGAGACCGGGCGTGGGGTGCCAGGCGGCCGGCGCTCGGTTCCCGGTGCCGGGTACGAGGGGCAGCAGGCGCAGGACGGCGTGCATGCCGTTCTTGTGGGAGACCAGGTGCAGGTCACGGGTGCGGGTGTGCAGTGCGGTGACCGGTGACAGGTTGAACCAGGACCCGTAGTGACTGAACGGTATGTCCTCAAGGGCGAACGCCGGGCCGTGGGCGATGTCGGTCAAGGCAGAGCTCACTTCTTGGTCGGATGTCGGGTGTGCGGCATCGGGCGGTCAGTCCTTGACCGCTCCGGAGGTGACGCCCGCGGCGATGTAGCGCTGGGCGAGGACGAGGATCAGGGCGGCGGGGATCGAGGCCACGACGGCGGTCGCCATGATCGCGTTCCACTGCTGGTTGTTGTTGCCGATGTAGTGGTAGATGCCGAGCGTGATCGGCTGGTTGGGCCCGCCGTTGTCGAGCGTGCTCGCGAAGACGAAGTCCGACCAGGACCACAGGAACGCGAAGAGGGACACGGTGACGACGGCGTTCCGGCTCATCGGCAGCACGATCGACAGGAACGTGCGCACGGGCCCGGCACCGTCGATCTGGGCGGCCTGCACGAGTTCCCCGGGAATCCCGGACATGAACGCGGTGAAGATCAGCACGCCGAACGGCACCGCGAGGGTGGAGTCGGCCACGATCAGGCCGGGCACGGACTCCATGAACCCGAGGTTCACATAGATGCCGTAGAAACCCATCGCCATGATGACTCCGGGCACCATCTGGGCCACGAGCATCAGGAACGACACCAGGCCGCCGCCGCGGGGCCGAAGCTTCGCCAGGGCGTACCCGGCGGGCGCGGCCAGGGCGACGGTCAGTGCCACGGTGCCCAGACCGATGAACAGGCTCGTTGCCAGGTAAGGGAGTTGCTGGCCCAGGACCAGCCGGTACCCCTCGAGCGTCCCGTGGATCGGCAGCAGGTCCGGGGTGGCCTTGCGCATGTTCCGGTCCTGGGTCAGCGAGACGTTGACCATCCAGTAGACCGGGAAGAGCATGGCCGCGGTGAACAGGACGCCCAGGGCGGTCCTCCACCACGCGCGGTTGCGGGGGCGGCGGGACGCCGCGGCGTCGGCGGGGCGCGGGCCCGGGGCGGTTGCGGAGCTCATGATGCGTTCTGCTTTCGCTGGACGCGGACGTACAACAGGCCGAAGACCAGGGCGATCAGGACCAGGAGGTTGCCGACGGCGGAGCCCGGGCCGAAATGGGGCAGCAGGTTCCCGAAGCCGAGGCGGTAGGACCAGGTGGCGAAGGTGGTGGACGAGTCGTTGGGACCGCCCTTCGTCATGATCCAGATGATGTCGAAGACCTTCAGCGTGTAGACCAGGCCCAGCAGCAGCGTGATCGCTGACACCGGGCGCAGCAGGGGGAAGGTGATGCGCCAGAAGCGCTGCCAGGCGTTGGCGCCGTCCAGGGCCGCGGCCTCGTACAGCGAATCGGGGATGGTCTGCAGCCCGCTGTAGAGCACGACCAGGTTGAACGGGACGCCGATCCAGATGTTGGCGACGATGACCGACGCCAGCGACCAGGAGGGCGATGTCAACCAGTTGACCGGGCCGACGCCGAGCGTGTGCAGCACCGCGTTGACGACACCGGAGTCGCTGTTCAGCATCCACGACCAGGTGGATGCCGACACGATCAGCGGCAGCAGCCACGGGACCAGGAACAGCGCCCGCAGGGTGGACGACAGCGGGAAGTGCTTGACGAAGAACACCGCGAGCGCGAGCCCGATCGAGTACTGGAAGAACAGCGAGACGCCGGTGAAGATCACCGTGTGCGTCAGTGCCGGCCAGAACGTCGGGTCCTGGACGACGTCGCTGTAGTTCCGCAGCCCGGTGAACGGGGCGCCGCCCTGCACGAACGACCGCACGGTGTAGTTGTGCAGGGACAGGTCGATGTTGCGGTACAGCGGGTAGGCGTAGAAGACGGCCAGGTAGATCACTACCGGGGCCAGGAACCCCCAGGCGGTCCATTGCTGCGAGCGCGGCTTGCCCCCCGGGGCCCTCCCGGCGGAGGCAGCCGGTGCGGGTACGGTGGTCGCCGCCCCCCGTCGGGCCCGCGCGGGCGGAGCTGCCGCCATCTGCGTGGTGTCGGTCATCAGCGAGAGGTCCTTTGTGGACGGGCCCGCGCGGCGGCGCCGGAGCCCGGGGTTGCCGGATGAGAGCCGGAGGCTCTTACTTGGTGGCCGCGGCCTGGGCCGCGCTGAGGGCGTCCTTCGGCGACTTCGCACCGGTCAACGAGGACTGCACGGCACCCCACAACTGCTCGGAGATCTCGGGGTACTTCGTGCCCAGGTTGTCGCTGGTACGGCCCTTGGCAGCGCTGACCGCCTGCACCCACACCGCCAGGTCCGGGTTGGCGGCGACCTGCTTGTCCTGCGCGGCCTTGGTCGGAGCCACGTAGGACAGCGTCGCGTCGGTGGCCACCAGGTTCTCCGCGCTGGTCAGACAGGACACCAGCTTGGCGCTGGTGCCGTAGCGGCCCTTGTCGCTCTGCACCGGCACCGTGACGAACTCGCCGCCGGTGGGTGCTGCGGCGGTGCCGCCGTTCATGGTGGGGATCGGCAGGATCCCGTAGTCGAAGCCGGCCTTCTTCGCGTTCGCGAGCTGCCACGTGCCGTTCTCGGCGAAGGCGAACTGCCCGGTGGCGAACTCCTGCCAACTGGTCGTCTGGGTGTTGTTGATGACCGAGTTGGGCGCGTAGCCGCTCTTGAGCCAGTTCTGCCACAGCGACACGGCGGACACGGCCTGGTCCGAGGCGACGTCGGTCAGCCGCGCACCGGAGCCCCAGTACCAGGGCAGGAACTGGAAGCTGCCCTCCTCGGTGCCGATGGCGGAGAAGGTGATCCCCTTCTTGCCCGCGGCCTTCACCTTCTCCAGGGCGGCGTTGAGCGAGGCCCAGTCCTTGATGCTCGCCACGTCGACTCCGGCGGCCTGGAGGACGCTCTTGTTGTAGTACAGGGCCAGCGTGTTCGCACCGATCGGCGTCCCGTACGTCTTGCCGCCGCTCTGACCTGCGCCCAGCAGGTTGGGCAGGGCCTGCGAGGTGTCGATCTTGTTCTCGTCGGTGGCGGTGAGCACGCCGGCCTCGGCCAGCGTGGACACGACCGGGTTGTCGACGATCAGCACGTCCGGCGAGTTGCCCTGCTGCGCCGCCAGCAGTGCCTTGTTGGTCAGGTCGGTCGTGTCGAACGCGGTGCGCTTGACCGTCACACCGGCCTGCGTGCCGCAGGTGTTCAGCAGCTTCGCCCAGTCGGAGCCGGCGTCGAACTGCGGGTAGGGGTCCCAGATCGTGTAGGTCCCCGAAGCCGAGCCCGACGAGCCGGCGGACGTCCCGGAGGATCCGCTGCAGGCCGAGGCGCCGGTGACGACGATCGCTACGGCCAGAGAGGCGAGTGCGAGTCTGCGAGAGGCAGTTCTGTTCATGGCGCGTTGTCCCTTTCCGACCTGCGGCGTCGCGGGGTCAGAAGAAGCGAGCGGAGGCTCTGGATGCGTTACGCGGAGATGTCGAACCGGTTGCGCGAACCGGTTCGACTGGGAACCTAGGCCGCCCTACGGCTGTCGTCAAGAGGCCTGCGCGGCTTGCCATCTGGCACTGCCCGTCATGCCCCGGGTCTCACCGCAGGGGTGGACACGGATGGCCCGGATGTGTTTCGCCATGTGTAGTCGAACCGGTTCGCTCGCCTTAGGATGGCGGCCACGACAGGGCCACAAGGGAGCGGAATGAACATCGGCGAGATCGCACGCCGTGCGGGAGTGTCACGCAGCACGGTCTCCTACGCGCTGAGCGGCAAGCGGCCCGTCTCCGAGGCCACGCGCAAGCGCATCCAGTCCGTCATCGACGAACTGGGCTACCGCCCGAACGCCTCAGCCCGTGCCCTCGCCGAAGGCCGCACCCGCACGATCGGCCTGGTGATCCCGCCGGCCGGCAGTCGCCTCACCCACATGCAGCTGGATTTCGTGGGCAGCGTTGTCGACGCGGCCGCGAAGGCGGACCTCGACGTCCTGCTCTCCCCGTCGGGCGGCGATCACGACCGCTCCTTCGAACGGCTGGTGTCGGAGAGCCGCGTGGACGGTGTGATCCTCATGGAGATTCGCCTGGAGGACGCCCGCGTAGACCGCCTGCGTGAGGCGCGCATGCCGTTCGTCGGCATCGGCCACCCGGCGGACGACCCGGGCATGTTCTGGGTCGATGTCGACTACGCCGGGCTGATCGACCACTGCGTTCGACACCTCGCAGACCTGGGGCACCGCCACATCGCCCTGCTGAACCGATCTCCCGAGCTCGTCGCCGCCGGCTACGCGCCGGGCCACCGGGCCAGCGCCGGCTTCCAGCGAGCGATCACCGAACTCGGCCTCCAAGGGACCGAGCTGCTGTGCGGCGATGACGCCCGCTCCGGCCAGAAGTGCATCACCGGCCTGCTCGAAGACCATCCCGAGGTCACCGCGCTCGCCACGATCAACGAGGCTGCACTTCCGGGAGTCCAACGCGCCTTGCAGGAAGCCGGATTGGTGGTCCCCCGGGACTTCTCCCTCACCGGCGTCGTCGCCAGCCAATGGGCGGAGGACTTCCGCCCCCCACTGACGGCCGCAGACATGCCGAGCGATCAGTTGGCCGCCCGGGCCATGTCCTTGCTCATCGAGATCATGGGCAATCCGTCGACGCCGACCCAGCACGTCCTGATGAGCCCCCCGATCTCGCTGCGCCACAGCACTGGTGCGGCTCCTGCCGGTTCCCCTGGAATGACGGTACGTCAGGACTGAGGCGCCCCAAGGCCCGGAGCGGGGCGCTCACCGGTGGCGGACACCACGGTCACGCCGCTCCGGTGTCCGCGTTCTCCAGCACCTGGATGCCGGGGCCGGGCATATGTGCGCGTTGACGCCATCGATGCGCGATGCCTTGACGCCCGCGCCGACACGTGACCATAGTGATGCCGTTGCGGGGCCCGAAGCCTCCAGGGCCTCAGGGGTCCCTTGCCGCCCATCGGTCGTCGGCGTCGACACCCAGCGCGCCCCTTCCTTCTCCATCGTCCGTGGAGACGTCGCGCCCTCTGCGAGAAGAACGGCTTCGCCGAGCACCTCGACGTCCGCACCGGGGAAGGACTTCGCGACCGCGACCGCGCCCGCACCTGGACCGCCGGCAGCTGCCTCCTGCTCGCCGAGGACCACGCCAGGCGCACCTCCCCCCGGAGCGACGACCGCCGGAGCGCGCGACACCGGCAGATCGCCGGAACCAACCCACCCCACCAGTCGGGAGAGCCGCCATGCAGCCGCACCGCCGCAGACTGACCGTCAGCCTCGCCGCCCTGCTCACCACCCTGGCCGCCGGGGTCGTCCCCGTCACCAGCGCGCACGCCGCCGACACCGGCGTGAGCGTCGACTTCTCGACCGCCGGGAGCGCCCCCGGCTACCGTGCCTCGGGCACGATCTACGGGCTGACCCCCGACGGGTCGCTGCCGCCGGACCACTTCTACCGGGACATCAAGTGGCACTTCGAGCGGGCCGGCGGCGCGCAGCTCAACGGTGGCGGCTACGCCACCAGCCTCGCCGACTACCAGACCCGCTGGAACGCCACCCTCGCCCAGTACAAGCGCACCGTCTCCCTCGGCGGCACGTTCGTCATCCTGCCGCACGACCTGTGGGGCGCCGACGGCACCACCAACCAGGCCTTTCCCGGCGACAACGGCAACTGGACGCAGTTCGACGACTTCGTCAACCAGCTCATCTCCGACGTCAAGGCCAACAACATGACGGTGGAGTGGGACCTGTGGAACGAGCCGGACCAGAACGGCTTCTGGAGCCGGCCCCAGAGCCAGTACCTGCAGATGTGGTCGCGGTTCCACGCCGCCGTGCGGGCCGACCTCCCCGGGCAGCTCATCGTCGGCCCCAGCAGCGCGACCCCGCCCGGCTCCTCCAACACCTGGTGGACCACCTTCCTGAGCTACGTCAAGGCCAACAACGTCGCCCCCGACATCTACAGCTGGCACGCCATCCCGCACGACCCGGTCCTGGCCGTCAGCAACGCCAACTCGACCCTCGCCGCCGCGGGCCTGACCAACACCCGCCCGTACCAGATCAACGAGTACGCCGGGCTCGAGCAGCAGAACCCCGGTGGCGGCGGCTGGTTCATCAGCCGTTTGGAGCGGGCCGGCGCCGACGGCCTGCGCTCCAACTGGGGAGGGGGCCCCGGCCTGCACGACTACGAGGCCGGCCTGCTCACCAAGAACGGCTCCGGTCAGTACCTGCCGAAGGGCGAGTGGTTCCTCTACCGGTACTACGGCTCCCAGACCGGAAACATCGTGAGCCTCACGCCCGGTACCAACACCGACGGGCTGGCGACCAAGGACAACACCGCGCGCAACGCGAAGATCCTGCTGGGCGACAACGGCAACACCGGCAACGTCACCGTCGGTCTCAACCGCCTCGACACCACCTCGGTGGTGGAGAACGGCCGGGTGCGCGCGATCGTCCAGCGCATTCCGAACAACGGCGGCGGCGCGGTGACCGGACCGGTGACGGTCTCCGACCAGACCCTGACCGTGAGCAACAACTCGGCGTCGGTGAACGTGCCCTGGACGGACGCCACGGACGGTTACACCGTCACCCTGCTGCCGCCGTCCAACGCCACCATCTCCACCGTCGCCGTCGTACAGCACAGCGGCCAGTGCCTGGACGACACCAATCTCAGCACCACCGACGGCACCCAGTACCAGCAGTACAACTGCGAGGGCGGCTACCAGCAGATGCTCGACCTCAAGCCGGTCGCCGGGCGCGCGAACACCTACACCGTCGTCAACGAGCGCAGCGGCAAGTGCCTTGACGTCTCGGGCGCTTCCACGGCCGACGACGCCGCCGTCATCCAGTGGACCTGCAGCGGCGGCACCAACCAGATGTTCACCCTCCAGCCCGTCACCGCGCTCGGCAACAGCCAGGACTACCAGCTCGTGGCCGTCCACAGCGGCAAGTGCGTCGACGTCAGCGGTGTCTCCACCACCCCGGGCGCCCTCGTCCACCAGTGGACCTGCGACCCGGCGGGCAACCTGGTCAACAAGAGGAACCAGATCTGGCGCCTGACCGGCAAGGCATGACCTGTCGCGCCCGCCCGCCGGGCACCGGGTCGACGGGCGGCGCGGCCGCGCGGCACGCCGACCGGGCCGTGTTCGAGGGGCTCGGCGTCGAGGCAGCCGCACGACGCGGCGGGGCCGGCGAGCAGCTGGACCAGCTCGCCCACGGGCTTCCGAGCGGCCCCCGCTGACGGCGCGTCGAACGAGCCCCCGGCGGCCCGGAAGAACCGGGCCGCCGGGGGCTCATCGAGCCGCCGGCGCGGCTTCGTCCCTTGCTACTTCCGGCTCCACTGCTGGTTGTTGCCGCCGTTGCAGGTCCACAGCTGGACGAGGGCGCCGTTGGCGGTGGAGCCGCCGGAGACGTCCAGACACAGTCCGGACAGGGCGCTGGTGATGGTGCCGTCACTGTTGACGTTCCACTGCTGGTTGCTGCCGCCGGTGCAGTCCCAGATGATGGCCTTGGTGCCGGGCGAGGTCCCTGAGCCGTTGGCGTCCAGGCACTTGTTCCCGTACACGCGCAGTTCCTTGGCCGGGTTCAGAGGCCACTGCTGGTTGTTGCCGCCGGTGCAGTCCCAGATCTCGGTCTGCAGGCCGTTGGTCGTGGCCGCGCCCGGCACGTCCAGGCAGCGGCTGGAGCCACTGCCGCGCAGCGCGGTGCCGGCGCTGCCCCCGCCGCCCGGATTGGTTCCGGTGCCCCAGCCCCACTGGAGCCGGTCGAGGCCGGATTGGTTGGTGACGGCCAGCGAGAGGTTGGTGCCGCTGCCGTTCAGGGAGGTGATGGCGCACGAGGCGTTCTCGCACGGGCCCGGACCCTGCGTCTGGGCCGCCCCCTTGACGCCCGTCCACAGCACGGAGCCCATGCCGAGACTGCGCACGGTGTCGGTGACGGCGTAGAGGTAGGACAGGTCGTTGATGCCGTCCTTGGGACCGTTGTAGTTGACGCCGGTGTTCATCGGGACGCCGAACTCGGTCAGCAGGGCCCGGTCGGCGTGGCCGCAGAGGTTGTTGGTGAAGTCCTGGACCCAGTCGGCCTCGGTGGTGTGGCTGTCGCCGAACATTCCGTAGATGTGGATCGACAGCAGGGTGCCGGCCAGCCGAGAGTCGGAGCCGACGGCGCACAGGTTGAGGTCGGCCGAGAAGCCGGGCACGATCACGTGGCCGCGGGGCAGGCCGGGGTAGCGCGCGAGCCAGTTGGCCTCGAAGTCGGTGAGGTCGGTGGCGCTGTAGTTGTAGGGCTCGTTCATGATGTCGAAGTAGAAGTTGCCGCGCGAGCCGTACGTGTTGATGACCGTGTCCCACATCTGGTTGAAGGACGCGACGTCACTGACCTTCCCGCCCTGCAGCCACGGCGCGACGATCACGTTCATGCCCAGCGCGGTGGCGGCGTCCAGTGCCGCCGTGTAGCTGTTCCACCAGGGGCCCGACGTGGTCGCCGCGTTGAAGCCCAGCCGGACGGTGTTGGCGCCGAGTGCCTGGAATCCCTTGAGGATCGCCGTGGACTTCGCGTAGGTGGTCGAGTAGTCGTCCGAAGTCGACAGGCCCACGGGCACGTTGGGGCCGGTGATGAAGTTGTCGTCCGGGTCGGCCCAGTTCACGCCGTGGAACTGGGCGGTGGCGGATGCCGCCGGGGTCGCCTGCGTGGTCGGCGCGGCCTGCGCCGCGCCGGCGGTCAGCAGCCCCGACAGGGCCAGGGCCGTGGCCGCAAGGCCGGCGATCACGTGCCGGGCGGCCCGCCGAAGGCTGCGGCCGGTACGGGGTCGGCCCTGGGGGGCGGTCCGGGAGTTCGCGGGTTCGTCCGTTGCCGCTTCTTTCGAACGGCGGAAGAAGCGCCGGTTCATCGTGGCCATGCAGTCTCCCTGGGGGTGGGGTGGAGCTGATCGAGCGGAGCGCGGGCGCCGACCAGGACGGTCTCGGAGATCCGCAGGCCGCCGGGCGGACGCGAGGAGGATCTCCGGATGGTCCGACTCCTCGGCCGGAGGGGAACGGGGCAGTCGGCTCGGCCGGCCCCGGCCGCACCCGACGTCCGGCGGGCATGCCTCGTAGAGATATCACGCCCTCCTGGCCGCCAAACATCCTATGAGTTCCGAGCGGTCATCCAACTCGCCACGGAGGGGACAGCTCGTCAGATTTCGCCCTCATATTGATCAAACCCGCCTCAGAGCCAGGTCAGTGGCTCCGTCGAGCACCCATAGACATCCCATGTATCGGCGGCGAGCAGCTCGTCCTGTCCGATGCCTTGACAGTTGTCACGGGGCTGCCAGAATCGGCTGGGCCGCTTCTGTTATCGCTCACATTTCCACGCCTTGCACGCGGCAGGCCGTGTCGAGCCGCACGGCATGCGCTGCCCGAGCTTCGGTGTCACGGCCCGGAACGCCCCCCACCCAACGACGAAGGATCCAGCCATGGCGATCAACAGACGTGTCTTC
This sequence comes from Kitasatospora sp. NPDC127060, assembly GCF_042724935.1. NCBI lineage: Bacteria > Bacillati > Actinomycetota > Actinomycetes > Kitasatosporales > Streptomycetaceae > Kitasatospora > Kitasatospora sp. NPDC127060. The sequence goes on along the minus strand of NZ_JBHXEG010000018.1, from coordinate 14,104 downwards.
CTGTCGAGTGCCGCCGGCATCGTTGCCGCCGCGACGGCGAATCTGACGCTCGGTACGACGAGGGCACTCGCGGCTCCGTCGTCCTACTCGCCCACCTGGGCCTCGGTGGATCAGCACCCGCCGGCGCCGGAGTGGTTCCAGGACGCCAAGTTCGGGATCTACTTCCACTGGGGCGCCTTCAGCGTCCCGGCGTACGGCAGCGAGTGGTACCCGCGGAACATGTACATCGGCGGAAGCGATGTGAACAGCCATCACATCGCCACCTACGGGGACCCGTCGGTCTGGCCCTACAACAACTTCCTCGACGGGGCCCGCGACAAGGCCGGCAACTGGGTGCAGTTCTCGCCCAAGCCGGCCTCCCAGGGCGGGAACTTCGACCCGGACGCCTGGGCCCAGCTCTTCGTGGACGCCGGCGCCCGGTTCGCCGGGCCGGTGGCGGAGCACCACGACGGCTTCTCGATGTGGAACAGCACGGTCAACGAGTGGAACTCGGTGCAGCGGGGACCGAAGCTGAACCTCCTGCAGATCTTCCGCGACGCGATCCGGGGCAAGGGCCTGAAGCTGCTGGTGGCGATGCACCACGCCTACAACTTCAACGGCTACTACGACCACGCGCCGGCGCAGCCGACCGCCAGCCTGCAGAAGCTCTACGGCCAGCTGGGCGCCACGGCGGAGAACCAGCTCTGGTACGACAAGCTCAAGGAAGTCATCGACCTGGCCCAACCGGACATCCTGTGGGAGGACTTCGACCTCTCCAAGGTCGACGAGACGCAACGCCTGAACTTCCTCTCCTACTACTACAACCAGGCCCTGGGCTGGGGCCGGGAGGTCGTGGCCACCTACAAGGACGGTTACGACAACCTCGGCGAGGTCTTCGACTACGAACGCGGCGGCCCGGGCGACATCGCCGACCCGTACTGGCTGACCGACGACAGCATCAGCAGCTCTAGCTGGTGCTACACCGTCGGCATCGGCTACTACTCCACCCAGCAGATGCTGCACGCCCTGATCGACCGGGTCAGCAAGAACGGCAACATGCTGCTCAACATCGCTCCCATGGCGGACGGGACGATTCCCCAGGGTCAGAAGGACGTCCTGCTGGGCATCGGCGACCACCTCCACCGGTTCGGCGAGTCCGTGTACGCCACCCGGGCGTGGACGGTCTACGGGGAGGGGCCCACCAAGATGGGCGGTGGCTCCTTCACCACCCCCGTGGCGGGCACGAACAAGGACTTCCGGTTCACCCGCAGCAAGGACGGCACCGTCCTGTACGCCACCGTCCTCGGCTGGCCCGGGAGTTCCACGACCATCAGCACCCTGGCGAGCGGCCGCATCGACCTCGGCTCCCTGACCTCGGTCCAGTTGCTCAACGCGACCGCAGGCACGTACACCAGCCTGCCCACCCCGACCCAGGCGGGCGACGGCCTGCACATCACGCTGCCGTCGTCCTCGGCCCCTTTCAGCGCCCTCGCCTACGTCCTGAAGTTCACCTTCTCCGGCCGGATTCCCGTCCTCCAGCCCGGCGGCACCGGCGTGGCCACCGCGTACAGCGACATCACGTACGCGGGCACGGCGGCCGCCCTGGTGCTGGGCGGCTACACGGCCGCCCAGTTGCAGAGCGCGGGGATGGCGGCGAAGACCATCTCGTCCCTGCGGGTTCCGGCCGGCTACCAGGTGATCGGCTACTCCGGCGACAACTTCACCGGGACGGCGTGGACCTTCGGCGCGGACAACCCGGACCTGCGCAACACCGGCAACAACGACGCCATCACCTCGCTGAAGGTGATCTTCAACCCGGCCGCCTACTTCCGGATCAGCAACGTCACCGACGGCCTGGCCCTGGACAGCGGCGGCAACGTCGCCTCGGGCAGCAACCTGAAGCAGTGGACCTGGAACGGCAGCCCCAACCTCCAGTGGCAGGCGGTCGACCTCGGCAACGGCTACTACAAGCTGGTCAACCGCACCAACGGGATGGTCGCCGACGGCTGGGGCGCCACCTCCGACGGGGCACCCGCGCAGCAGGCTTCCTGGAACGGCGGCACCAACCAGCAGTGGCAGATCACCAACCGGGGCAACGGCCTGTACAGCATCGCCAACCGCACCACGGGCCTGGTCCTGGACGGCGGGGGCCAGGTCACCGACGGCTCCGTCACCAAGCAGTGGGGCTGGAACGGCAGCCCCAACCTGCAGTGGTCCTTCATCGCACAGTAGGCCGCCGGACGGGCGGTTCACGACGCGCTGCCCGGACCCCTGCACCGCCGTCGGCAGGTCCGCTCCGCGGGCCTGTCCGTGTGGTCGCCGCGCCAGGACCCTTCGTCGGACTCCCCCAGCCGGGAGTCCGACGAAGGGCGGTCCGACGAAGGGGGTCCGACGAACGGCCCGGGGCCGTCAGCCGACGGGCAGCAGGGTCGGGTCCGCCATGATCCGGCGGACCGTCGTGAGCGCCGCGCCCAGCAGCGGTCCGCGCCGCCCCAGGGCGGAGGGGCGCAGCGCCTCCGGGGCCCAGGGCCGCACGGTGACCCGGGCGGCCAGCTCGGTGCGCACGGCCGGCAGCAGCCAGTCGGCGAGTTCGGCGTAGGCACCGCCGAGGACGAGGGCGTCCGGATCCATGAGGTCGACGGCGGAGGTGAGGGCCAGGCCCAGGGCACGCCCCGCGCGGTCCAGCGCCGCCAGGGTCGGCGCGTGCCCGGCGCCCGCCCGTTCGGCCAGCAGGGCGACGACGTCGCCCGGGTGGTGCTGCCCGAGGCCGGACTCGCGCAGCACGGCCGTCTCGCCCGCGTACTGCTCCAGGCAGCCGCAGGCACCGCAGGCGCATTCCGGGCCGTCGGGGTGCACCGGGAGGTGGCCGAGTTCGCCGGCGAATCCCCGGGCGCCCCGGAACAGCCCCCCGTCGATGACCAGGGCGGCGCCGATCCCGGTCTCGGCGGACACGTGCACGAAGGTCTCCGGGTGCTGCCCGGTGCTCCAGTACTCGGCCAGCGCGCCCAGGTTGGCCTCGTTCTCGGGCTCGGGCACGGTGTCCGCGTCAGGCCAGTGGTCGGCGAGCCGGACACCGCGCCAGCCGAGGTTCGGCGCGCGTTCGACCAGTCCGGCGGGGTCGTTCGGCACCACCCCGGGCACGGCCAGGACGCGGCCCTCGACGCGCAGCCCGAGGGCGGCGGCCTCGGCCTCCGCCTCGGCGGCCAGCGCGGCGGTCGCCGCCAGCACCTCGCCCACCGTCCGGCCCGCGTTGACCCGTTCCTCCCGGCGCCACACGCGCGGCTCGCCCCGCAGGTCCACCACGCACGCGCCGAGGTGGCCGACGCCGATCTCCAGGCCGAGGCCCGCCGGGCCCGCGTCGTTCACGGCCAGCGCCCGTCCCGGTCGGCCCGGGCGACCGCTGGCGGTGGCGGCCGCCTCGGTGACCATGCCGCGCGCGATCAGCTCGTCGACCAGCGAGGAGACGGCCGCCCTGGTCAGCCCGACGCGTCCGGCGACGTCCGCGCGGGAGAGCGGGCTGTGCGCGGCGACCGCCCCGAGGACCACCGCGAGGTTCTGCCGCCGCATGTCCTGTTGCGACGCGGGCCCGATCGAGGCACTCCCGTTCACCTTGCCGACCACCGTCACGCGCCGCTCCTCCTACCGGTCCTGGGCCGGAGCGCCCTGCAAGGCTCCGGCCCGACGCAGGGTATCGCCGATCCGCAGCAGCGTGTCCTCGTCCTTCTTCACCGGGTCCAGCACCGGGCCGCGGGCCGTCCGCCAGCGGCGGGCCACCGCGTCGGCCGGCTCGCCGGTGAGCAGTGCGGCCGCCTGGGCGGCGGCGCCGAGCGCGACCAGTTCCTGCGCGTCGGGCACCTGGACCGCCCGGCCGGAGAGCCGCAGCACGGTCCGCTGCCAGGCCCGGCCGCGGGCGCCGCCGCCGATCAGCAGCAGCGGTTCGTCGCCCTCCGGGTCGGCGCCGCCCGCGCGCAGCACGCCGTCCAGCGCGGCGAGCAGGGCGTGGGCGGCGCCGTCGTAGGCCGCCTGGAGCAGTTGCCCCGGGGTGGTGCCGTGGCGCAGCCCGTGGACCAGGCCCGAGGCGCCCGGGAGGTCCGGGGTGCGCTCGCCGTCGAGGTAGGGCAGGACGACGGCGGTGCCGCCCTCCTCGACCTCGTCGCGGCCGCGGCCGAGCAGCACCGCGAAACGGTCCACGGCGACGGTGCAGTTGAGCGTGCAGGCGAGCGGCAGCCAGCCGCCGAGGGCGTCGGCGAAGCCGGCGACGGTGCCGGTCGGGTCGGCGGGCCGGGTGCGGCCGACGGCGTAGACGGTGCCGGAGGTGCCCAGGCTGAGCACCGGCTGCCCGGGGAGCAGGCCGAGCCCGAGGGCGGCGGCCATGTTGTCGCCGGTGCCGGTGGCCACCGGTGTGCCTTCGCGCAGCGGCGTCCCCGGACGGACCGTGCCGGCCTGCGTGCCCGGGGCGATGACCTGCGGCAGCAGGGCCGGGTCGAGGCCGATCCGGGCGAGGACGTCCTGGTCGTAGCCGTCCGGTCCCCACCAGCCGGTTCCGGAGGCGTCGCCCCGGTCGGTGACGGCCGCTCCGGTGAGCCGCTCGGTCAGGAAGTCGTGCGGCAGCCGGACGGCGGCGACGCGTTCGGCGGCGGCGGGCTCGTTGGCGCGCAGCCAGGCCCACTTGGGCGCGGTGAAGGCGGCGGTGGGGACGCTGCCGGTGCGGCGGGCGAGTTCCGCCGCACCGATGGCGGTCCGGAGCCCGGCGGCCTGCGGCGCGGACCGGACGTCGTTCCAGAGCAGTGCCGGGCGGACCGGCGCCCCGGACGCGTCGAGGGTGACCAGGCCGTGTTGCTGGCCGCCGACCGAGACGGCGGCCGCGCGGTCCGCCCAGCCCGTCGCCGCCGCGGCCTCGCCGAGTGCCCGCCACCACTGCTCGGGGTCGCTCTCCCGGCCGGCGCCGGTGCTGACGGTGTGCGGGGCGCGGCCCTGGCCCAGGACGGCGCCGGTGTCGAGGTCGACGGCGAGGGCCTTGGTGGACTGCGTCGAGCTGTCGAAGCCGATCACGACACGTTGCTCAGCCATGCGTTCCTCCGGAGGGGTTCCTTCTGACGTTCCGGCATACTAATTTGTTGAGAGCCCTGACAAACACCCCTGGATCCGAATCCGGAGCCGCTCCATGCCCAGCGACCAGCTCACCCCCACCCCCGCGCACAAGTTCACCTTCGGCCTGTGGACCGTCGGCTGGCAGGGGCGCGACCCCTTCGGCGACGCGACCCGCCCCGCCCTCGACCCGGTCGAGACCGTGCAGCGGCTGGCCGAACTCGGCGCCTACGGCGTCACCTTCCACGACGACGACCTGATCCCCTTCGGCGCGGGCGACGCCACCCGCGAGGAGACCGTCAAGCGCTTCCGCGCCGCACTGGACGCCGCCGGACTGAAGGTCCCGATGGCGACCACCAACCTGTTCACCCACCCGGTGTTCAAGGACGGCGCCTTCACCGCCAACGACCGAGACGTGCGCCGCTACGCGCTGCGCAAGACCATCCGCAACATCGACCTGGCCGCCGAGCTCGGCGCCTCGGTCTACGTCGCCTGGGGCGGGCGCGAGGGCGCCGAGTCCGGCGCGGCCAAGGACGTGCGCACCGCGCTCGACCGGCTCAAGGAGGCCTTCGACCTGCTCGGCGAGTACGTCGAGCAGCAGGGCTACGACCTGCGCTTCGCGATCGAGCCCAAGCCCAACGAGCCGCGCGGCGACATCCTGCTCCCCACCGTCGGCCACGCGCTGGCGTTCATCAACGAGTTGGAGCGCCCCGACCGGGTCGGCGTCAACCCGGAGGTCGGCCACGAGCAGATGGCCGGGCTCAACTTCCCGCACGGCATCGCCCAGGCCCTGTGGCACGGCAAGCTGTTCCACATCGACCTCAACGGCCAGTCCGGCATCAAGTACGACCAGGACCTGCGCTTCGGCGCGGGCGACCTGCGGCAGGCCTTCTGGCTGGTCGACCTGCTGGAGTCGGCCGGCTACGACGGCCCCCGGCACTTCGACTTCAAGCCGCCGCGCACCGAGGACTTCGACGGCGTCTGGGCCTCCGCGGCCGGCTGCATGCGCAACTACCTGCTGCTGGCCGAACGCTCCCGCGCCTTCCGCGCCGACCCGGAGGTGCAGGCCGCGCTCGCCGCCTCCCGACTGCCCGAACTGGCCCTGCCCACGGCCGGGGACGGCCTGGCCGGGCTGCTGGCGGACCGCTCCGCCTTCGAGGAGTTCGACGTGGACGGCGCCGCCGTGCGCGGCATGGCCTTCGAGCAGCTGGACCAGCTCGCCCTGGAGCACCTCCTCGGCGCCCGCTGACCGCAGACCTGCCCGAGCCGGGTCGTGCCCTCGGGCGCGGCCCGGCTCGTTCCCCGCCACGCCAGGCCGCGCTCATACATTTCCGACACGTGGGCGAGGAGGGCGTGGGCACGGTCCCGGGAGACGGCACCGTGCTCAGGCGCGAGCCCCGGCACGGCCCGGGCGGGCCGTGCCGGGGCGACGCGGTGCACTACCGCCGGCGGGTGGTGATCAGGCGCTGCAGGACGATGAAGACGAACAGCAGCGCGCCGATGACGATCCGGGTCCACCAGGAGCTGAGGGTGCCCTGGAAGCTGATGACGGTCTGGATCAGGCCGAGCACCAGCACGCCGAGCAGGGTGCCCAGCAGGTAGCCGGAGCCGCCGGTGAGCAGGGTGCCGCCGATCACCACGGCGGCGATCGCGTCGAGTTCCAGGCCCACCGCGTGCAGGCCGTAGCCGGAGAGCATGTAGAAGGTGAGCAGGACGCCGCCGAGCGCGGAGCAGAAGCCGCTGATCGCGTAGACGGTCGTCTTGGTGCGCTGCACCGGCAGGCCCATCAGCAGCGCGGACTGCTCGCTGCCGCCGAGCGCGTACACGTTCCGCCCGAACCGGGTGTAGTGCAGGACCACGAAGGCGACGGCGACCACCAGCAGCGCGATGACCGCGCTCGGTGAGACGAACAGGTCGCCGAGCGGGATCCGGGTCTGCGCCATCGCGGTGTACTGCGGGTCGGTGATGGAGATCGACTCGACGCTGATCGTGTAGCACAGGCCCCGCGCCAGGAACATGCCGGCCAGGGTGACGATGAACGGCTGGATCTCGAAGACGTGGATGATCCAGCCCATCAGCCAGCCGGCGGCGGCGCCCATCAGGAGGACCAGCGGGATCACCAGCAGCGGCGGCCAGCCGTGCTTCTCGACCAGCCAGGCGGAGACCATGGTGGAGAGCGCCACCACCGCGCCGACCGACAGGTCGATGCCGCCGGTCAGCACGACGAAGGTCATGCCGACCGCGACGACCAGCAGGAAGGCGTTGTCGATCAGGAGGTTGAGCACGACCTGGCCGGAGAAGAAGCCGTCGTACTGCGCCGACCCGACGGTGAACATCGACACCAGCAGGACGGAGGTGACCAGCAGCGGGACCTGTCCGCGCACTCTGGTCAGCAGGGCGTTGGCGTTCACGCGCCGACCTCCCGGTTGGTGGTGGTGACAGGATTGGTTCGGGCTCCGCTCCGACGTCCGGCGCCGCGCCTGGCGACCTTGGCCCGGAAGTTCGGCGACTGGATCAGGCAGACCGTGATCACGACGAACGCCTTGAACACCAGGGTGGTCTCCGGCGGGATGCCGATGGTGTAGACGGTGGTGGAGAGGGTCTGGATGATCAGCGCGCCGAGGACCGTTCCGCCGATCGAGAAGCGGCCGCCGTTGAGCGAGGTCCCGCCGATCACCACCGCGAGGATGGCGTCGAGTTCGATCCACAGACCGGCGTTGTTGCCGTCGGCGGCCGAGACGTTCGAGGACACCATCAGGCCCGCCAGTGCCGCGCACAGCGCGCTGAACACGTAGACCAAGGCGACCAGGCGCATCGCCCGGATGCCGACCAGCCGGCTGGCCACCGGGTTGCCGCCGACGGACTCCAGCAGCAGTCCCAGCGCGGTGGAGCGGGTCAGCAGCACGGCGGCCAGCACCACCACGGCGCTGAGCAGGATCGCGAACGGCATGGTCAGCCAGTAGCCGCCGCCGATCAGCTTGTACGGCTCGCTGGTGATCGTGATGATCTGGCCGTCGGTGATCAGCTGGGCCAGGCCGCGCCCGGCGACCATCAGGATCAGGGTGGCGATGATCGGCTGCACGCCGACCCGGGCCACCAGCACCCCGTTCACCACGCCCAGCAGCACCGCCGTGCCGAGTGCGATGCCCACCGCGCCGAACACCGTGCCGAGGCTCGCCGGGTCGGCGGCCTCGCTGATGTGCTGGCAGGCCAGCGCACCGGCGATGGCGACGGTGGAGCCGACCGAGAGGTCGATGCCGCCGGTGGCGATCACCAGGGTCATGCCGAGCGACACCAGGATCAGCGGGGCGCCGAAGTGCAGGATGTCGACCGTACTTCCGTAAAGGTGACCGTCCTTGAGGTGGAGGGCGAAGAAGTCCGGGGTGAAGGCGAGGTTGGCGAGCAGCAGCACGGCCAGCACCACGGCCGGCCAGAACAGCCTGGACCGGGTCACCGCCCTGGCCCACGGGGTCGTCGGTACCGTGGTCATTCTTCCGCTCCGCTCGCGATGGTGGCCAGGACGCGCTCCGGGGTGAGCTCGCCGTCGTTGTCGAGCTGGGCGACCATCCGGTGGTCACGCAGCACACCGACCCGGTGGCTGAGCCGCAGCACCTCCTCCAGTTCGGCGGAGATGAACAGCACCGCCATCCCCTTCTCCGCGAGGTCCGCGACCAGCTTCTGGATCTCGGCCTTGGCCCCGATGTCGATGCCGCGGGTGGGCTCGTCCAGGATCAGCAGCTTGGGGTCGGTGATCAGCCAGCGGGCGAGCAGCACCTTCTGCTGGTTGCCGCCGCTGAGGTTGCGCACCAGCGCCTCGGGGTTGCCGGGGCGGATGTCCAGGGCGCGGATCCAGCGCAGCGCGAACTGCTCCTGTGCGGTGCGCGACAGCGGGCGCGTCCAGCCGCGGGCGGCCTGCAGCGCCAGCACGATGTTCTCGCGGACGGTCAGCTCGCCGACCAGGCCCTCGGTCTTGCGGTTCTCCGAGCAGAACGCGATGCCGTGGGCGATCGCGTCACGCGGGTTGCGCAGGTCGGCCTCGGTGCCGTTGATCCGCACGGTGCCGCGGTCCTTGTGGTCGGCGCCGAACAGCAGCCGGGCCGCCTCGGTCCGGCCGGACCCCAACAGGCCCGCGAGGCCGATCACTTCGCCGCGTCGGATGGCGAGATCGTACGGCTCCACGGCACCCTTCCGGGCCAGGCCCTCGGCCTGCAGGAAAGCCGGGCCGGCGACCGGGGCGGAGCGCTCGCCCCGCTGTCCGCCCGCGAGTTGATCGAGTCCGGCGAGTTCGGCGCCGATCATCCGGGAGACGAGTTCGACCTGGTTGAGCTCGCTGGTCAGGTACTCGCCCACCAGCCGGCCGTTGCGCAACACCGTCATCCGGTCGCAGATCTCGTAGATCTGGTCGAGGAAGTGCGAGACGAACAGGACGGCCACGCCCTGGTCCCGCAGCCTCCGTATGACGGCGAAGAGCTGGTTCACCTCGTCGCGGTCCAGGCTGGAGGTCGGCTCGTCCAGGATCAGTACCTTGGCCGAGACGCCGACCGCGCGGACGATCGCCACCAGTTGCTGGACGGCGATGGAGTAGCTGTTCAGCGGCGCGCTGACGTCGATGTCCAGGTCGAGTTCGCGGACCAGTTCGGCGGCCCGGCGACGCATCGCCGACCAGTCGATCAGGCCGAACCGGCGGGGCTCGCGCCCGATGAAGATGTTCTCCGCGACCGACAGGTTCGGGCAGAGGTTCACCTCCTGGTAGACCGTGCTGATGCCGGCCTGCTGGGCCTGCAGCGGCCCGGAGATCCACACCTGCTCGCCGGCCAGCACCACCTCGCCGCCGTCCGACGGGTGGACACCGGTGAGCACCTTGATCAGCGTGGACTTCCCAGCGCCGTTCTCCCCCATCAGGGCGTGCACCTCACCGGGGAAGAGCCGGAAGTCGACCCCGTCCAGCGCCACCACCCCGGGGAACTCCTTGCGGATACCCCGCATTTCCAGGACCGGTTGCTGACGCACCCCGGTTCTCCTCTCCTCGTGCGATCCGGCCCGGGGAGCGATCCGCCGATCGCTCCCCGGGCCGGCCAGGCCGGTCAGTACTGGCGGGTGGGCAGGGCCGCGGTGGCCTGCTCGGGGGTGAAGGTGCCCTCCTCGGTCTTGATCCGACGCGGCACCTGCTCGCCCGCCTTGACCTTCTTCACCAGGTCCATCAGCTGGTCGCCGAGCAGCGGGTTGCACTCGACGTCGTAGTTGATCTTGCCCTGGCTCATCGCGGTGAGGGAGTCCTTGACGCCGTCCACGGAGACGATCTTGATGTCGGTGCCCGGCTTCTTGCCGGCCTCCTCGATCGCCTGGATCGCACCGAGCGCCATGTCGTCGTTGTGGGCGTACAGCACGTCGATCTTCGGCTGGGCCTTCAGGAAGGCCTGCATGACCTCCTTGCCCTTGGCGCGGGTGAAGTCGCCGCTCTGCGAGGCGACCACCTTGAACTTCGGGTCGCCCTTGGTGGCGTCCGCGAAGCCGGCCTTGCGGTCGTTGGCGGGCGCGGAGCCGGTGGTGCCCTCCAGCTGGACGACGTTCACGTCACCACTGGCGGACGCGTACTCCTTGACCAGCCAGTCGCCGGCCTTCTTGCCCTCCTCGACGAAGTCCGAGCCGAGGAAGGAGACGTACAGCGACTCGTCCTTGGAGTCCACCGCGCGGTCGGTCAGGATGACCGGGATGTGCGCGGCCTTGGCCTCCTTGAGGACGGTGTCCCAACCCGACTCCACCACCGGCGAGAAGGCGATCACGTCGACCTTCTGCTGGATGAACGAGCGGATCGCCTTGATCTGGTTCTCCTGCTTCTGCTGCGCGTCGGAGAACTTCAGCTCGATACCCGCCTTCTTCGCCGCGTCCTGGACCGACTTGGTGTTCGCGGTGCGCCAGCCGCTCTCCGCACCCACCTGCGAGAAGCCCACCACGAGCTTGCCGCCGGAGCTCTTCCCGGCGGAGCCCCCGCCGCCGGAACCGCACGCGGTGAGGACGGTGACCATCGCACCGGCGACCAGGACCGCCGCAACTCTCTTGGACATGTGGGGACTTCCTCTCGGGATCGTCGATCGCGCGAACGGCACCGGCTGTGTGAACGCGAGGTATCGTCGCCGTTTCGCTCGGGACCGATTGTTAACGCTAACAATTGAGCCCGGCAAGGCCTCCGCGCCGTGTTACCCAATCTTGACCAGGGCGGACCGACAATCGGAGGTGCTCTCAGTCCGGCATCCACGTCGGCCAGTTGACGTCCGGAGCACACGCTCCCTGCCGCTCGGGGCCAAAGCCACCGGACACGCCTCGGGCCCGATCAGGGCAGGTCACGGCAGCTCACCCGCACACGACCGACATCCCGGACGGCGGAGGTCGGGCGATCACCCGGGGCACTGAGGCGGTCGGCGTGGCAGGCCCACGCCGACCTGGGCGGGCGCTTTCCCGAGGCTCCGCCGGCCGGCCCGGGCGCGCCCGCACAATGGCCGTGCCGAGCCCGGGGGCGGGACCGCCCCCGGGCTCGGCACCCGTCAGGACCGTAGGCACCCTGCTCCGCCCGCTGCGTCGCACTGCGGACGACCGCCGGTGCCCCGGTGGCTCAGCCCCAGGGCTGGGCGACCAGCCAGCTGGTGTCGGCAGCCCAACTGGTGGAGCTGTCCCAGCTGTTGGAGCCGCCGTTGTCGGCGATGTAGGCGGTGTAGTTGTAGTGGCGGAGGTACTTCGTCGGGAAGTTGGCGGACCGGAAGGAGGTGCCGACCCCGCTGTTGCCGCTGGTGGGGCAGAAGGTGGCGTCCTGCGCGAAGGAGCCGACGCCGCTGTCGAAGTCCAGGTAGAGCTCGTAGTTGTAGTGGTGCAGGAACTGCCCGGGGCTGTTGGCGGACTCGAAGGACAGGCAGGAGGAGTCGGCCAGCCCGGCGCGGACGATCCAGGTGGCGTCGGCCTTGTCGGTGGCCGAACTGGCGGAGCCGGTGTCGGAGATGACGACCTTGGAGTCGGTGTCGTCGTGGCGCAGGTAGTGGGAGGTGCAGCAGGGCGCGGTGGTGGCCTGCAGGGAGATCCGGGAGCCGGGGGTCAGCGTGCCGGTGCTGGTCGAACCGCTGTTGTAGCCGACGGCGGTGATGTTGGCCTGGACCGCGTTCTCGGTGGCGTCCGACGGGTAGCCCTGGGTCATGACCCCCTCGTAGAAGGTGCCTTGGGCCCACTTGCTGTTGTCACCGCCGATGCCGAGGATGATCGCGCCTTCCTTGTGCATCGGGTTGTAGCCGGTGGCGTTGGGGCGTGCGCCGTTGTAGAAGGTGGACAGACCGCCCGACTGGGCGTCACCGCCGCGGAGGGCCCACTGGTTCGGGCCGCCCTTGAGCATGGCGGTCAGGAATCGGTTGCTGACGCTGGGGTCATTGGCGTTGAACCCTCGGTTCACCCCGGAGAACAGGCCGTTCTCCAGGTCTGCCATGACCCACGGGCCGTTGCCGCTGCCCGAACCCCAGCTCTTGTTGTTGCCGAAGTAGAGGGCCTCCATGTGGCCGTTGCCGGTGTCCAGATTGTTGGTCTCGGCGTTGCCGTAGTCGAAGCAGCAACCGCCGTTGAAGTGCGTGCCGTCGAAGATGGCGTACATGCCCTCGGGCTGGTCGCCGGTGGCGATGCCGTTGGTCTTGTTGTTGCGGTAGCCGGTCCCGGGGGCGACGTAGACGCCGTACGCCTTGTGGCCGGCGACGGTGACCGGCGCCTCGACGGCGTTGGCGAGGTTGTCCGGCCCGCCGGCCGCCCCGCCCGCGGGCGCCTGGGTGAGGTGGTTGCCCTTGCCGGACTGGTCGTAGAGGACGGTGATGACGCAACTGGTGCCGGCGCAGAAGGAGTCCTGCGCGGCGGCGTCGGCGTATCCGCCGGCGCTCAGCAGGCCGATGTCCCTGGTCGCGTTGTCGGAGGCGCGCCTGACCTGGTACAGCGGGCCGTTGTACGTCCCGTACAGGGCCCGGGTGGTGCTGTGCGCGGCGACGCACGGGGTGTTGCCGGCGGCGTAGATGTCGCACGGTCCCTGGGTGGCGGCCTCCGAGGGGGTGGCCGCGGCGGTGAGCAGGCCGGCCGCGAGCGCAGCGGTGGTACCGGCCGCGAGGAACGCGTGTCGGAGGCGGTGCATCCACGGTTTGATCATGAGGAGTTCCTTCACTGGGTGGGGTGGGGGTGGGCGGGCGCCGCGAACCTCCCGGCGTCCGGCTGTGCGGACGGTGCGGGTTGCGCTGACGCCTGCGAGTCCGGTGCGGCTTCTGCCCTTTGGGCACCGGACCCGGTACGGGGGCTGCTGGTCAGCTCCAGGGAGCGGCGGCGAGCCGGTTGGCGTCCTGGGCCCATGACGAAGGGCTGCCCCAGGAGTCGGTGCCGCCGGTGCTCGCGACGCGACCGGCGAAGCGGTAGTGGCGGACGTACCTCTCCGGGACGTTGAAGGACTTCAGGGGGTAGTCGGCGCCGCTGTTCCCGTGCTGGGCGCAGAAGGTGGCGTCGGCGGCGGAACTGCCGGAAGTCACCGGCGCTCCGACCACCGCCGGCGTTCGCCGGGCGCGGCTCAGCCGTGTTCGGGCGGTCATGAACGAACTCCTTCACGGGTGGGGGAAGGAAGAAGGCGTCCAATATTGTTAGCGCTAACAACAATGGCCGGAAAAGATGGACCAGGCCCGTCGAGAAAGGTCCTGGCCGGGCTGTATCGCCCATCACTATGGCCAGACGCCCCGGCACCGTCAAGACGTCTGGATGTTAACGCACACAATCCTCAGAAGAGTTCGCCTCCGACGGCGGCTTTCGTGCGGGGTGGGGTCCGGGGTGGCCGGAGCCGGGAATGGGGACGGGGCCCCGCACGCCCGTGCGGGGCCCCGTGTCCTTGAGGCAGGCCGTCCTGAGGTGGTTGTCAGGCCGGGTAGGGTAGTTCGGCTTCCCGGGTGCCGGCCGGGTGGACGTGCAGGGCGCCGTCCGGGCCGCCGGTCCGCAGTTGCCAGGGGTGCGGGCTGTCGGTGGTCACCCGGAGCCGGTCGCC
>NZ_JBHXEG010000017.1:80540-114465 GCF_042724935.1 Kitasatospora sp. NPDC127060 | reverse complement strand
CCCGCGCCCTGCCCGGCGGGCGCGGCGGCCCCGAGCGCTTCGGCGAGCCCGACGGCCGCCACGGCCGCCACCGCCTCGGCGGATCCGACGGAGCGCCCGACCACCAAGGACCCGCTCCAGGAGCTGGCCGAAGCGGCGACGGCCGCGGCCGCCAGGCCCGCGCCGGACGTCAGGGACGGCCAGTTCGTCCACACCCGGACGGTGGAGCGGATCGACGGCGGGTCGGCCTGCGTACGCAAGGTCTGGAGCTCGGCCGACGGCAGGTCGGAGGGGCTGATCGTCGATCCGTGGCACGGGACGATGAAGCTCAGCGGCAACCGGCAGAACGTGCCGCCGAGCCTCGCCGAGCCGACCTACCGGTACCTCGCGGCGCTGCCCACCGACCCGGACAAGCTGCTGCCCTTGCTCCGCGCGGGGGCCGGGAGCAGCAGCAAGGACCAGGACCTGGACCCGGACCTCGTCGCCTTCCGCGAGGCCGAGTCCCTGCTGACGACCCAGCTGATGCCCCCCGCGGTCGGGGCCGCGTTCTGCCGAACGGTCGCCACCCTCCCGGGTGTGTCCGTCGTGCCCGACGCCGTCGACCTGCTCGGGCGGCACGGGATCGGGGTGACCGGCGAGGACGGGACGGACCGGGTGCAGCTGATCTTCGACCGGAACACCTGCGAGCTGCTGGGCGACAAGCGCGTCCGGCTCGTCGACACCTCGGCCCAGGGCGGCCTCCGGGCCGGCGCGGCCTCCGAGGAGGCCATCGTGCTGCGGGCCGTCACCGACCGTGCGGGGCAGGAGACCGAGGGCTGACCTGCTCGGGCAGCCGCGGCGGGTGCGTCGGGCGGGTGCGTCGGAGCCCGCCCGGAGCACCCGCCCGCGAGCCCAGCCACGACACCCGCCCGGTCAGCGGAACGCGGCGACGTTGCGCGCGGCCCAGTCCGCGAAGGGGCGCGGGGCGCGGCCGAGGACCCGCCGCACGTCCGGGCTGATCCGCAGTTCGGCCGGGTTCGGGGCGCCGAGGATGTCCAGGGTGTCGTCGGCCAGCTCCGCCGGCATGGCCTGGCTCATGGCGGACCTGGCCTCCTCGCGGGTGAGTTCGTGGAACGTCACGGGCGAGCCGAGGGCGGCGGCGATGGCCTGCGCCTGCTGCCGCGGGCTGATCACCTCGGGGCCGGTCAGCTCGTACACGCCGCCGGTGTGCCGGTCGTCCAGCAGGCAGGCCGCCGCGACGGCGGCGATGTCCGCCGGGTCGACGACCGGTACGCCGACATCCCCGAACGGTGCGGCGACGAGCCTGTGGCCACGGACGGACTCGGCCCACCACAGGGCGTTGGAGGCGAAGCCGCCCGGCCGCAGCACCGCCCACTCCAGGCCGGAGTCCCGCAGGGTGTCCTCCAGGCCGCGCATCGCGATCCGGGTCGCGCCGAACGGCCTGGTCACCACGCCCTGGCTGGAGAGCAGCACGACCCGGCGCACCCCGGCGGCCGCGGCCTCGCCGATGTGCTCGGCCGGGTCGGCCTCGGTGGAGTGGAGGTCGCCCGAGAGCAGCAGGAACAGCGCCTTCGCCCCGGCCAGCGCGGGCCTCAGCTCGGCCGGACCGGACAGGTCGGCCGCCAGGTGGCGGACGCCGTCCGGCAGCGCCGCCGCGCGCCGTGACACCGCCGTCACCTGCTCGCCCGCCTCGGCCAGCGCCCGGGTCAGCGGCCGTCCGATGTTTCCGGTCGCCCCGGTCACCACGATCATGATCAGCTCCTCGTCGGATGTCGTCCTCAGATGGCCCTCACGCTAGGAGTTCGGACTAACTCTTCGTAAGGACATACCTCTGAGTAAGCTCATGGCGTGACAGAAGGCTTCCAGCACAGCCCGGTCGGGACCATCGGCCGGTATGACGTGTTTCACACCGACTGCCCCGCGCGGAACGTGGTCGACCATGTGACCAGCAGGTGGGGCATCTGGGTGCTGATCTCCCTGCGCCGCCACCCCCTCCGGTTCTACGAGCTGCGCGAGAGCATCCAGGGCATCAGCGAGAAGATGCTCGCCCAGACCCTGCGGGTGCTGGTCCAGGACGAGCTGGTCTGGCGGAAGGTCGAGCCGACGACGCCGCCCCAGGTCAGCTACGGGCTCACCGAGTTCGGCCGGGAGATCGGCGAGCCGCTGACCGAGCTGTTCGACCGGATCACCCGGTGGTTGCCCCCGCGCGACGCGGACTGAAGCGGACCCGGACACGCCCCGGCCCCGGCGGCCGGGGCTCCGCCGGGGCCGGGACCGGCCAGGGATCAGGGGCACTGCTTCCAGGCGAGGTGGTAGGTGGTGTTGATGCTGCCGTCCGTCGAGTCCATCGTCATGAAGCTGGTGGTGTGGGCCTGGTCCGAGGTCCCGGCGGCGACCCGCAGTTCGGTGTTGATGTTGAAGTTGCGCTCCTCCCCGCAGGGGGCGAAGACCAGGGCGGCGACGTCGACGGTGTCGGTGGCCTGCCAGTTGTCGTCCGTGGGGCCGTCGAAGCGGTGGCTCTGGTAGGTGGTCTCCGGGTCCCCCTGGAAGTAGTAGCTGGCCCGTTCGATGCCGCTCGCGCCGTTCTCCAGGTGGGCGAAGCCTCGGTAGTCGGCGGAGGCGATGGCGTAGGTGAAGCCCTGGGGGACGTGCACCCGCAGGTCGAGCTGACAGTTCTTCCGGAAGTCGGTCGGCCTGGAGCCCACTCCCACCTGGGCGAGGTAGCTGCTGTAGGTGACGGTGAAGGCGGTGTTGTCCGGTGAGACGGCGACGGCGGCCGTTCCGGCCGGGCAGCCGGAGCCGTTGACGGTCGCGACGTCGATGACGATCCGGTCAGGCGGGGTCGGCAGCGCGTCGCCGCCGAAGGTCGAGGAGCCGACCAGGGTGGCGGAGACGGCGGCGCCGATGGCCAGGGTGCGGAGCAGCATGGGCTTCCCCTTCGATCGTCCGTGGAGCCGGGAGGGCGGCGCGGTGCCGGTCCGGGCGCACCGCCCGCTGTCCTCGGCTTGTTTTGACGTGGATATGTCAGCACATCGAGCGCACCGTGTACAGGGGGTGACACATGGTCACCGAATCCGGCCCGACAGCCCCCCGGGTGACCTGCGGGCGTGGGGCGGACGACCGGCGGATCGGCGGCCCGCATAGTCGGAGGGTTGATCACACCGTCCGATCGTGAGACGAGCCGACCATGCCACTGCCCCGCCGGCGGACCGCCGTCACCGCCCTCGCCCTGCTGCTCGCCCTCCCCGGCTGCGGCGGCCCGCAGCTGCCCGGGCCACCGGCCTCCGCCACCCCGAGCCCGACCCCCACCCCGACCGGCCCACGCGCGTTCACCCTGGTGGCCACCGGCGACGTCCTCCCGCACACCGAGATCATCCAGCAGGCCAAGGAGGACGCCGGCGGCGCCGGCTACGACTTCACCGCCATGCTGGCCGGCGTCAAACCACTGATCAGCGGCGCCGACCTGGCGATCTGCCACATGGAGACGGTCTACGGTGCCGACGGCGGCCCGTACACCGGGTACCCGGCGTTCAAGTCCCCGCCACAGGTCGCCAAGGCCCTCAAGGACGCCGGGTACACCGCCTGCGACACCGCCTCCAACCACACCCTGGACGACGGCCCGGCCGGCATCCGCCGCACCCTGGACGCGATGGACGCCGTCGGCCTCGCCCACACCGGCTCCGCCCGCACCGCCGAGGAGGCCGGGCGGCCCGCGCTGCTGCACGCGGGCGGCGCGACCGTGGCCCAACTCGCCTACACCTACGGCACCAACGGCATCCCGCTGCCCCCGGGCGAGCCCTGGGCCGTCAACCTGATCGACCGGGACCGGATCCTCGCCGACGCCCGCGCCGCCCGGGCGGACGGCGCGGACCTCGTGGTGGTCAGCATCCACTGGGGCACCGAGTGGCAGGACACCCCCGACGAGCAACAACTCACCCTGGCCCGCGAACTGTCCGCGGCCGGCCAGGGCCCGGGCCGCCCCGACGTCGACCTGATCCTCGGCACCCACGCCCACATCCCGCAGGCCTACGAGAAGCTCGGCGACACCTGGACGGTCTACGGCCTCGGCGACCAGCTCGCCGGCCACATGTTCCGCTACGACGGCGCCGAGGACCCGCGCGGCAACTGGAGTTCGATCGCCCGCTTCACCGTCAGCCCGCCCGTCGGCCCCGGGCAGCGGTGGACGGTCGGCCGGGCCGAGTTCGTGCCGCAGATCACCGACCTCGGCCCGCCCTACCGGGTGCTCGACCTGCGCGAGGCCGTCCGCCGCGACCCCGGCCGCGCCGACTGGTCCCGGGCACTGGAGCACATCCGCACGGTGGTGCTCAGCCGGGGCGCCGGGGCGGCCGGGCTCACCATGGCGCGGTGACGGCCTGCCTGCTGGCCGGCCGGCCGGCCGGTCAGATCACGATGACCCGGCGGCCACGGGTGTGGCCGGCCTGACTGTCGATGTGCGCGCCCGCCGCCTCGGCCAGCGGGTAGCAGGCGTCGACCGGGATGTGCAGCCTGCCGCGGGCGATCAGCTCGGCGGCCTCGGCCAGTGCCGCCGGTACGCTCCCGGCCACCCCGGAGAAGCGGACACCGTGTTCGGGCGCGCCGAGGTCGGCGATGGAGACCACCCTCCGCGGATCGCCGGTCAGTTCGACGAGTTCGCGGATCACCCCGGCCCCGGCCAGGTCGAGGGCGGCGTCGGCCCGGCCGAGCCGGCGCACCCGCTCCACCCAGCCCTCGCCGTACGTGGTGGCGGTGGCGCCCAGGCCGCGCAGGTAGTCCTGGTTCGCGGCCCCGGCCGTGCCGATCACCGCGATGCCGCGCTCCCGGGCGATCTGCAGCACCGCCGACCCGACGCCGCCGGACGCGCCGCTGACCAGCAGGGTCTGCCCGGGCAGCACCCCGACCTCGCGGATGACGCGCAGCGCCGTCTCCACCACGGAGGGGTATCCCGCCGCCTCCTCGAAGGTCAGGCCCTCGGGCATCCGGGCCCAGGCGGACAGCACGGCGAACTCGGCGTAGGTGTCGGCGCCTTCGCCGAACACGTGGTCGCCGACCGCGACACCCTCGACCCCCTCGCCCACCTCGTCCACCACCCCGGCGGCGTCCAGTCCGACGCCGGCCGGCAGCCGGATCGGATGGGCCCCCAGCACCTGGCCCTCGCGGAGCCGCCAGTCCACGGGATTCACACCCGCCGCCCGTACGGCGACGCGGATCCGGCCGGGGCCCGCATGGGGCTTCTCGGCGTCGATGAGGTGCAGGACGTCCGGGCCGCCGAACTCGGCGAAGCTCACTTTCTTCATGCGCCAGACCGTAACACTAACGGTTAGTGTTTTGAAACGGTTGCATTTTCCTCCCTGGTAGCATCACCGCATGACCGAGCCGACCGGCCGCCGTGAGCGCAAGAAGGCCGCGACCCGCCAGAAGATCGCCGACACCGCCCTGCGGCTCTTCCTGGAACGCGGGTACGAGGAGGTGGGCATCCGCGAGGTGGCCGCCGAGGCCGACGTCGCCGTCACCACGGTCTTCTCCCACTTCGCCTCGAAGGAGGCGCTGGTCTTCGAACAGGACCAGGACTTCGAGCAGCGCCTCACCCGGGCGGCCACCGACGCCTCGCCCGACGAGCCGCTGATCCCCGCGCTGCGCCGCGAGATCCACGCCATGGTGCGCCACTGCACCGCGGAGGGCGCCGACCCGATCTGGCGCATGATCGACGGCTCACCCGCCCTGCGGGAGTACGAGGAGTCGATGAGGCTGCGTCACGCGGACTCGCTGGCCGCCGCCATCGCCGGCCGGCCCGGCCCGGTACCGTCCGCGACGGCGTGCCGGGCGATCGCCCGGTTCGTGGTCGGCGCCTTCTCGCTGGCCCGCGAGGCGGACGACCCCCGGGGCGCGGTGGACGAGGTCTTCACGATGATCGAGGCCGCCTGGGACTCCACCGGCGCGGCCTGAGAACACCGGTGGCCCGTGGTCCGCGTCCAGCGGGGACCACGGGCCACGGGCCCGACAGCGGACAGACCCTAGGGCTTGCGGCCGAGACCTCCGTACACCGAGACCTCGGCGTCGGCCGAGGGCGCGCCCGGCTCCGGGTGCCAGCGGTTGATCAGGACCACGCCCGGGTCGTCCAGCTCCAACCCGGTGAAGAAACGTTCCACCCCGGCGAGCGGGCGGGCGTGGACCTCTATCCCGGCCTCCGCGTAGCGCTGGACGCCCGCCTTGGCAGCCTCCGGCGCGTTGTCGGCCGTACCCGCGGTCAGAGCGAGGAAGCTGCCGGCCGGCAGGGCGTCCAGCAGCTTGCGGACGGGCGGGTACGCGGCCTCGTCGGAGAGGAAGTGCACGATGTTGATCAGCGTCAGCGCGACCGGCCGGGTGAGGTCCAGGGTGGCCGCCACCGCCGGGTCGGCCAGGAACTCCTCCGGCTCGCGCAGGTCGCCCTCGACGTAGGCGGTGCGCCCCTCCGGGGTGCTGCTGAGCAGGGCGCGCGAATGGGCCAGCACGATCGGGTCGTTGTCGACGTACACCACCCGACAGGACGGGTCCACCGCCTGGACGATCTCGTGCAGGTTCGGTGTGGTGGGGATGCCGGTGCCGACGTCCAGGAACTGGCGGACGCCGTGCTGCTGCGCGAGCCGGCGGACCATCCGGTGCATCACGGCCCGGGCGGCGGTGGCTCCGGCCCGGGCGGCGGGCAGGTCGGCGAGCACCCGGTCGCCGACCTCGCGGTCCGCCGGGAAGTTGGTCTTCCCGCCGAGCAGGTAGTCGTAGACCCGCGCGGAGTGCGCCCGGTCGGTCCGCAGGTCCGCCTGCGGCGGCTCCTCGAAGTCGGCCTCGATCAGCCAGCTGTCCGGTCCGTTGCCGTCCACAGTCGCCCCTCCCCGTCCGGCGTTTGGTCCGGCCCACTCAACCACAGGACGTGAACGTCCGTCAGGCGGTTCCCGGTGTCCGCTGAACCTCTCCTTCCGCCTCCCGCAGCGCGGCGGTGAACGAGGGCACCCGCATCGCCGTCAGCAGGCCCAAGGCGGGCCCCGCCGTGCAGACCGTGACGTAGAACGGGATCAGTCCCAGCCTGCCGTGGTCGGCCAGCCACTGGGCCAGCAGCGGGAAGGTGCCGCCGAAGGCCGCGATGGTGGCCGCATTGACCACGCCCAGGCCCACCGCCCGCACCTCGGTCGGGAACAGCAGGCCGGTGAACACATTGAGGGTGCCGAGCACCGTCGCCACCATCATCCCCAGCAGCACGGCCACCAGTTGGAACGGCAGCCAGCCCCCGCGCAGCCCGACCAGCAGGAACCCCACCAGCGGGACGGGCAGCCCGAAACCGATCCGGGCCACCGGCAGCAGGCCGAAGCGGTCGGCCGCCGCGCCGGTGAACAGCATGGTGGCCAGCACGACGGCCAGCACGATCGTCATGAAGGAGGCCGCCCGCTCCTTGTCGATGACGTGGTAGGCGGCGGCGTACTGCGGCAGGTAGGTCAGCGCGAAGTAGTAACCGACCGTGCCGCCCAGGGTGTTGAGGAAGACGGTGAGCACCGCCCAGCGGTGGTCGCGCAGCGTGCGCAGGTAGGACGGCCGCTCCCCCGGCTGCGCCTGGGCCCGGGCCCGGGCGCGGTGGAACTCGGCGCTCTCCGGCGCGGCCCGGCGCACCCACACCGCGCCCAGCCCCAGCAGCGCGGCCACCAGGAAGCCCCAGCGCCAACCGCCGTCCTCCAGGCCGGACTTGCCGATGGTGTGGATCAGCGTGGTGAGCACCCCGAAGGACAGCAGCGAGCCCAGGATGATCCCGCCGTAGGAGACCGAGCTGAACGCGAAGCGGTGCCGGGGCGGCGCCGTCTCGGTCACGTACGCGGCCACGCTCGGCGCCTCCCCGCCGAAGGCGAGCCCCTGCACCACCCGTACCACCACGGCCAGCACCGCCGCCCAGACGCCGATGGTCCGCTGCCCCGGCAGCACGGCCAGGCCCAGGCTGGCGACGGCGATGACGGCCATGCCGAGGCTGAGCGCGAAGCGCCGCCCCCGGGTGTCGCTGAGCCGGCCGATCAGGTAGGAGCCGATCGGCCGGGCCACGAAGCCCACCGCGAAGGTGGCGTACGCGGCGAGCACCCCGCTCACCCCGCCCTTGCCGTGCCCGAAGAGGTCGGCGGCGAAGTAGGGCGCGAGCACGGCGTAGATGTTCCAGTCGAAGGACTCGACCACCGATCCCACCGTCGCCGCCGCCAACTCCCGCTGCCGGCCCCCGTCCTGCACCCCGTCGCGCGGCGGGGCGGTGTCGATGCGATCTGTCATGGCGTCAGCATGACACCGTTCGACCAGCGGCGGAATCGGGTTCGGCGCACCCCGCGACGGGTCCGGCCGGGCCGCGAACGCCTCCGATCGAACCGTGAACGGGCCCCGGCCCGGACTGTGAACGCC
The DNA here is from genome assembly GCF_042724935.1 of Kitasatospora sp. NPDC127060. Classification (NCBI taxonomy): domain Bacteria; kingdom Bacillati; phylum Actinomycetota; class Actinomycetes; order Kitasatosporales; family Streptomycetaceae; genus Kitasatospora; species Kitasatospora sp. NPDC127060. The sequence continues at coordinate 106,086 of NZ_JBHXEG010000017.1, read as the reverse complement.
GTCCGGCCCGAACGGCGAGAGGGTCCGGCTCGAGCCGCGGCACCCCCGTGGCCGCGGCTCGGCGCCGGAGTCGGCGGGCGGATCAGTTGTGCACGTCGACACAAGTGCCGGTGTACCCCCCGCCGTTGGCGTTGCTGAGGGCGCACCACCGGCCCTCGGCCAGATAGGCGTTCGGGGCGTAGGTGACGGTGTACCAGTTGCCGCCGACCGCGTAGAACGTCGACTCCGCCACGACCACCCCGGACGGGCTCCTGACCTTGATGTCGGCCGAGGTGCTCGATCCGTAGTGGGTGCTGTTGGTCATCTCGTGCACGAAGAAGCCGCTGCCGTCGACGCTGAAGCAGACCTGCGGGTCGATGCCGCTGCACCCGCCGCCCGAGGCCGGCTGCGGCGGCTCGGTCGACCGGTCGACGGCTAGCACCCCGTCCGCCGTCCGTACCTCCCGGACCAGGACGGCTCCGGCCCGGGCCGGCCCGCCGGCCGACGGAATGGCCGCCGAGGCCCCGACGGTGCCGGCGCTGCCGAGGGTCGCGACGGCCACGGCGCCCGCCACCGCCCTGACCAGGCCCCTGCTCGGACGTCTCGGAGCCGGAGCGGGCGCGTTCATGGGTGCCTCCTCGGTGTGATCACGTCGGCGTTCATCCTCCCGGCGGTGCGGCGGAGCCGACCACGACGTTGACCTGACGTTGACCTGACACTTGGGCCGCGGGGGGCTACTCTCGTTCGCGATCCGGGTCGGACGGGCGGGGCGACGGCACGGGTCCGCGAGGATCCGGGGGGACTGGGTGGGAGCTGCTGATTTCGCCGCGCTGTTGCGGGAGCGACGCCTGACGGCGGGGTGGAGCCAGGACGAGCTCGCGGACCGCTCCGGGGTGTCGGCCCGGTCGATCAGCGCCCTGGAGGCGGGCGGTCGCCGGCCGCGACTGTCCTCCGTGGTCCGGCTCGCCGAGGCGCTCGGCCTCGACCCGGACACCCGCGCCCGCTGGCTGACGGCCGTCCGGGACGCCGGCCCGGCGACGCCGGACGCCCCGGCTCCGCCGTCCCTCCCGCCCCTCTCGCTGACCGCGCCCGGCACGACCCGCACGCCCGGCGCCACCGGCCCCCAGCAACTGCCGATGGCCATCCGGCACTTCACCGGCCGCGCCCGGGAACTCCGGCTGCTCGACGAACTGCTGGCCGACGTCGCCCCCGGCGGCGGCACCGACGCCGTGCCCGGCTGCGGCGCCGTGGTGATCTCCGCGATCGCCGGCACCGCGGGCATCGGCAAGACCACCCTGGCCGTGCACTTCGCCCACCGGGTCGCCGACCGCTTCCCCGACGGCCAGCTGTTCGCCAACCTGCGCGGCTTCGACCCGGCCAGGGCGCCGGTCGCCGCCGCCGACGTGGCCCGCGGCTTCCTGGACGCACTGGGCGTGCCGGCCCCGCGCGTCCCCGCCGACCCGGACGGGCAGCTGGCGCTGCTGCGCAGTCGGCTGGCCGGCACCCGGACCCTGATCGTCCTCGACAACGTCCGCGAGGCGGAGCAGGTCCGCCCGCTGCTGCCGGGCTCCGACACCTGCCTGGTCGTGGTCACCAGCCGCAACCGGCTGCCGGGACTGGTCGCCCTGGACGGCGCCGTCCCGTTGCCCCTGGACGTGCTCTCCCCCGCCGAGGCCCGCGAACTCTTCGCCCGCCGGCTGGGCGCCGCCGTCGTCGCGGAGCAGCAGGAGGCGGCCGACGAGCTGATCGAGCTGTGTGCCCGGCTGCCGCTGGCGTTGAACATCGCCGCGGCCCGGGCCGCCGACCAGCCCGACACCCCGCTCGGCGTCTGGGCGCGCGAACTGCGCGACTCCCGGGTGCGCCTGGACCTCCTCTCGGCCGGCGACAGCCACGCCGACGTCCGGGTGGTGTTCTCCTGGTCCTACCGGGCGCTGGCCCCGCGGGCCGCCCGGCTGTTCCGGCTGCTCGGCCTGCACCCCGGCCCGCACATCAGCGCGGCGGCGGCCGCGAGCCTCGCGGGCCTGCCGCTGCCCGAGACCCGCGCGCTGCTGGAGGACCTGCACCGGGCCCACCTGATCGCCGCACCGGAACGGGACCGGTACACCTTCCACGACCTGCTGCGCGCCTACGCCGCCGAACAGGCCGCCGCCCTCGACTCCCCGCCGGAGCAGGCCGACGCGACGCTGCGGATGCTCGACCACTACCTCCACACCGCGGACCGCGCCGCCTGCCTCGCCTACGCGGACGACGCCGCCTGGCAGCCGCTCGGCCTCGCGGAGCCCGCCCCCGGGGTGGCGCCCGAGGAGCTCGCCGACCGGCGGCAGGCACTCGCCTGGTACCGGGAGGAGCAGCCGGTGCTGGAGCGGATCGTCGACTCCGCGCACCGGGCCGGGTCCGACGTCCACGCCTGGCAGTTGGTCGGCGCCCAGGTGCCGTACCTGCTCAAGTCGGGGCTGTGGCAGCAGTGGCAGCGCGCCGGGGAGACCGCGCTGGCCGCCGCCGAACGCACCGGGGACCTCGGCCACCAGGCTCACGCCCACCGCTGGCTCGGCCAGGTGCACCGCTCCCAGGACCGCCAGCCCGAGGCCCAGCGCGAACTGCGGCTGGCGCTCGGCCTGTTCGACGCGCTCGGCGACCGGCCGCGCCAGGGCCGCACCCAGTTGGACCTCGCCATCGCCCACGGGGAGGAACGGGCCAACGCCGAGGCCGTGGCCGAGTCCCGCCGAGCCCTGGAGCTGTTCCGGTCCATCGACGACCCGTCCGGGCAGGCCCTCGCCCTCAACAGCATCGGCTGGTACCTGGCCCAGCAGGGCGAGCTGCGGGAGGCGCTCCCCTACTGCCGGCAGGCCCTCGACCTGGCCCGCGCCACCGGCAACCTGCCCGGCCAGTCCTCGATCTGGGACAGCATCGGCTTCGTCCACCACCACCTCGGCGAGTACCACGAGGCGCTCCCGGCCTACCGGGAGTCGCTGCGCCTGCGGCAGCGGATCGGCGACTACTTCCTCCAGGCCGAGATCCACACCCACCTCGGCGACACCCACCTCGCCCTCGGCGACACCGAGGCCGCCCGGGCCGCCTGGACCAGCGGCCTCGCCATCCTGGAGGACCTCCAGCACCGCGACGCCGACGCGGTCCGGGCCCGCCTCGACCGCTGCCCCGGCCCCGGGTCATAGCGCGGGCCGACCGTCATGGTCGGATCGTCAGGCCGTCCAGGACGAGATCGAGCAGGCGCTCCGCCTGCTCGCGCCGTTCGGGGCTCGCCGAGGTGAGGGCGATGCCTTCGAGCGCGACGCCGATGTCGGTGGGGCTGATGTCGGTGCGGATCGTGCCGGCGGCCGCGCAGGCATCCATGAGGGCGGTCAGGGCCGCCCGGATCATGTCCCGGCTGTCACCGTACGGGTTGTCCCCCGTCGCGGCGATGGCACGCAGGGCGTCGATCATGCCGTACTTGGTGGCCACGTAGTCCAGGAAGAGGCGGGCCCAGGCACGCAGGGCGTCGAAGGGCGGTTTCGCCGCCAGCAGCGCGGGGGCCGCGTCGCACAGCTGGGCCACCTCATTGCGGTACACGGCCTCGACCAGCGCTTCACGGGTGGGGAAGTTGCGGTACAGCGTCGCGCTGCCCACGCCCGCCTCTTTGGCGATGCGCTCCAGGTGGACGCCGAGCCCCTCCGTCGCGAACTCCCGTGCCGCCACCGCGAGGATCTTCTCCCGGTTGCGCCGCGCGTCGGCTCGCAACGGCCGCTGCGTTCCTTCGGCCATGGTGCCTGCCGTCCTTTCTCGAAACTCCCCGCTTGCTAAACGGAGGCGCGCCCACTTAGCCTGACGTCAACTGGGGGCGCCCCCGGTTCCACCCTACCGGCCTCACGCACCCCACCGAGGACTCTCCATGACAGGCATCAAGGGCAAGGTGATCGCGCTCACCGGCGCCAGCAGCGGCATCGGCGAGGCGACCGCGATCCATCTCGCCGAACAGGGAGCCCACCTGGCGCTCGGCGCCCGGCGGGAGGACCGCTTGAACGCGGTGGTCGACCGGATCACGACACAGGGCGGCTCGGCCGTCGGAGTCGTCGTCGACGTCACGCGCCGCGAGGACATGAAGCGCCTGACCGACGCGTGCATCGACCGATTCGGGCGACTCGACGTCCTGATCTCCAACGCGGGCACCATGGCCGTCTCGCCGTTCGACGAGCTGCGCCAGGACGACTGGGACGCCATGGTCGCCACCCACATCACCGGCCTGCTGAACGGCATCGGGGCCGCACTGCCCGTCTTCCGGCAGCAGCGCTCCGGACACTTCGTCAATGTCGCCTCCACCGCGGCCTACGTCGTCAGATCCCCCCAGGCTGTCTACGCGGCCACCAAGACGGCGGTGAAGGTGCTCACCGAGGGCCTGCGCCAGGAATCGGGGCCCGACCTGCGTGTCACCCTCGTCTCCCCCGGCTTCACCGACACCGAAGGCATCGGCAAGGGAGCCGGTCCCGAAGTCGCGGCCGCGCTGACCCGGCAGCGGGACGAGATCGCCATGCCACCGTCGGCGATCGCCTCCGCCATCGGCTACGCCATCGAACAGCCCGACGGCATCGACGTCAGCGAGGTCGTCGTCCGCCCCACCGCGCAAGCCTGAACACGGCGAGCCGGCGCCACTCGACAGCCGCCTCCCGGGTGGAAAGAGGCCCGGCGCGACGCTCCTCCGGGCACGGGTCCGTGTCGATCGCAGAGCGAACTTTTGCCGTACCACATACTCACAACCGCAAAAGATCCTTGTACGACCGACCCCCTGACCCAAGCCCGTGGAGGCCCCATGACCACGCCCCAGCCCGGCCCGGCCGACGATCCGGTCGTCGCCTCGCCGACGTACCTCGCGGACATCCGCACCTACTTCCGCCCCGAGGACGTCGACCACATGGCCGCCAAGGGGATCGACCTCGGCACCTACGACGGGGTCAAGAGGAACGCACTGGCGATCTTCGCCCACACCTCGCCACCGAACCCGGACATGCCCCCGGACGCGGCGGGGCAGTGGAGCGCCAACCGCTCCCAGACGTTCAAGAACTGGATCGTCAACGGATACCCCCTCGGTACCGCGCCGGCCCCGACCGCGCCCCCTGCCGGACCCGCACCGACCCGGCTGCGCAAGGACATCACCACCCTCACCGACGCCGAATTCGCCCTCCTGACCACCGCGTTCAACGGCATCATGGCCCGCGACACCACGGCCCCGGACGGCTACTTCGCGCTGGCCGGCCAGCACGGCCTCCCGCAGGCCTGGTGCCTGCACCACGAGAACCGCTTCAACCCCTGGCACCGCCCGTACCTGATCGAGTTCGAGGACGCGCTGCGCTCCGTCCCGGGCTGCCAGGACGTCACACTCCCCTACTGGGACATCTCGACGCCGCTGCCGGACCGCCTGCAGCACCCGCCGTTCGACAAGTACGTCCTGCCGGCCGACCCCGGCGCCACCGCGCATCCGCCGAGGACCGGCTTCTTCCCGTACACGACCCAGCGCTACCCGGTCGCCCACATCACGAAGAACGTCAGGGACTTCGGGGTCCTGGACGACATCACCACGTCGATGGCCCAGTCACTGTGGGGCGCGTACAACACCAACGGCTACCAGGACTTCTCGATCCAGGCCCACGACAGCGGCCACGGATCGATCGGGCCGACGATGGGCAACCAGGCCGTCTCCGCCTTCGACCCGGTGTTCTGGTTCTTCCACTGCAACATCGACCGGCTCTGGCTGAGCTGGCAGACCCGCGCCACCGCGACCACCCTGGCCGGCTTCCGCACCACCCTGGCGGGGCAGGACCCCAGCTGGCTCACGACACCGCCGCTCAACGCACTGCCGCCGTTCACCGCCACCGCCGACCAGACGATCGCCACCGACATCTCGTACGACCGGCTGGACCTCCCCAGCCACGCGGAGGGCGGAACGGGCGGCATGGGCGTCATGGAGAACCTGACCGGAAGCATCGACGCCGCCCGCACCTTCGCCTTCCGCAGCAGCGATCCGGTCTCGGTGCGGGTGAAGGGGATCGACCGGCTGAACATCCCGGGATCGTTCATCGTGACCCTGCTCGCCGACGGTGAGCCGCTCGCCAAGCGGTTCTTCTTCCAGCCGGACGACCCGCGGCGCTGTGAGACGTGCAAGCAGCACGGCATCGTCAACCTCGACTTCCGGATGCCGCAGGAACAACTCGCCGACAAGACACTGTCCGTACGCATCGACGTGCCGGGCCACGCCGGGGAGATCGGCACGGCCTTCCCGCTCGCCCAGGCGGGCAACCCCACCGTCAACGCGCGGCTGCTGGTCGGGGAGGCGTAGCCGTCACCGTCCCCCGTCACCGCCTCGTCACCACGCCTTCACCACGTTCACCCGGGAGCCCTGGACCTCAGGGCGACCGGGTGAACTGCCGTGTGCGGCCCACTCACCGGGCCGGCACGAGTCAGACGAGGATGACGACGAACACCGCCGCCGCCAGCAGCAGGACGAGCGTCAACGCCGGTGTCCCGGTGCGCGCATCGGGACCGGAGGTGACGGCAGCCCACGAAACGACGGGGACCGCCAGCGAGAGGACGATCGCCAGCCACGTCACGGTACCCATCGGCACCCCGGCGACCTCGGCCCCGAAAACGGTCGTGAACATCACCAGCAGCCAGGCCGTCGCGGTCAGCACCGCCCAGGCCGCACGTGCGGTCCACCGCTGGGCCGGGTCGGCCGCGTGGAAGTCGGTGCGGGTCATCGTCCAGATCCGGGTCCAGTTCGCCACCGGAACATTCTGTCGAAAGGCACCTCCGGGCACCAGCGGCGGGCCGACCTCGTTCCCGGCCGTACACCACGGCTCCGTGAGGGTCAGCCGATCCGTTCGGCCAGCGCGACGATGATTCCCGAGGGGCCGCGGAGGTTGCAGAGTCGGTAGGCGTCCTCGTACTGTGCCACCTCGCCGAGGAGTTCGGCGCCGTGGCGGCGCAGGCGGGCGATGGTGTCGTCGATGTCGTCGACGGCGAACATGACCCGGTGCAGGCCCAGGGTGTTGGGTGGCGGGTCGGGCGGTCCGGCGGTGACCGCCGCGGGGGTGTGGAACTTCGTCAGTTCCAGCTTTCCGTGGCCGTCCGGGGTGCGCAGCATCGCGATGGCGCTGCGGACCCCGCGCAGGCCGAGCATCCGCTCCGGGCAGACCCCTTCGAGCTGCGCTTCGCCTTCCAACTCCATGCCCAGCTCGGTGAAGAAGGCGACGGCCGCCTCCAGGTCGTCGACCACGATGCCGACGTTGTCCAGCCGCTGAATCGTCATGAGAGTGCTCTTACCACCATTGCCCCGTGGAGCGCGATGACCGGCACCTCGCGAAAGCCGTCCGCACGAGATCCGGTGGCCGCCGGGGTCCGTCCGGCGGATCTTGCCGGACGGACCCCGGACGTGCCCCGGGGCTCCGGTCCGTTGCGCCGAACGCCCGCCCCATGCACCGAACGATGGTCCGTTGCGGCGAACGGCGGTCCGCCCGAGGTGCCGTCCACCCGCCCGTCGCCCAGCCTGGGACGGAGTCGGGAGTGCACACGCCGGTGACGAACCCGACGAACCGCCGGAGGGAGGACGCGATGGCGGAAGAGCGCGGTCGGCCCGTCCGCGCCCACTGGATCCGCGCCAGGTCCACCTGGTTGCGTGGGCGTACGGCGACGCTGCGCGACGCCCCGTTCCCGCGCCGACTGGCGGCGCAGCTGATCCACATCCACGTCCTGGACATCGCCACCCGGCTCGCGGCGCAGGCCTTCCTGACCGCCGTCCCGGCGCTCTTCGTCCTGGCCGCCTTCATGCCCAACGAGGTGCGCAGCAGCATCTCCGACTCGCTGCGGACCGTCCTCGGGCTCCAGGACGCCTCGCTCGCCGAGGTCGAACAGGTGCTCCGGGCCAACGGGACCAGCACCGCCGACGCCTTCGGCGGCGTCGGGATCGTGGTGACCCTCCTCGCGGCCACCAGTTGCAGCCGGGTACTGCAGCGGCTCTGCGAACGAAGCTGGCACCTGCCCCATCTGGCCGGGCGGCTGGCGGCCTGGCGGTGGCTCGCCTGGCTGCTCGTGTGGCTCGCCGCCCTGGTCGTCCAGGGCCACGTGCGGTCCGGCTTCGGCGCGGGCGGCGTGCTCGGGATCGCGCTCTACCTGGTCTCGGCCGTCCTCCTGTGGTGGTGGACGCCCCACCTGCTGCTCGGTGGCCGGGTGCCCTGGCTCCCGCTGCTGCCCGGGGCCGTGCTGACCGGCGCCGCGCTGACGGCGCTCGCCTGGGCGTCGCGGCTCTACGTCCCCCGCTCGCTGAACCGCAGCGTGACCCAGTTCGGCCCGCTCGGGCTCGTCTTCACCTTGCTCAGCTGGCTCATCGTGGTGTTCACGGCCGTCGCGCTGGCCATCGGCACCGGGTACGTGGTGGCCGGCCAGGGCCGGCTGGCCCGGCTGCTGGGCACTCCGGAGACCCCCGCGCCCGCGGCGCCCCCGGAGACCACGGAGCCCCCCGAGCCCACGACGGCGGGCGGTGGGTGAGGCGCGCGGCCTGCGGGCCGGGCCGCTGTCAGGCCTTGGGCCAGTTGCGCAGCAGGGCGTCGAGGGCGTCCAGGACGCGCGACCAGGTCTGCTCGGTGGTGCGCGGGGTGTGCTGGAAGCTCCCCGCCCGTTCCAGGGCGACGTAGCCGTGGAAGGTGCTGCCGAGCAGGCGGACGGCGTCGGTCTCGTCGGGCTCCGCGAGGTCGTAGCCGCGCAGGATCGCGCGGGTCATCGCGGAGTGCCGGACGGCGGCGCTGTTGAGCGCCGTCTCGTAGTCGAGTTCGAGCTGGGCGGCGGCGTAGCGGCCGGGGTGTTCGAGGGCGTAGTCGCGGTAGGCGTTGGCGAAGGCGGCCAGGGCGTCCTTGCCCGCCCGGCCGGCCAGGGCCGCGGCGACCCGGTCGGCGAGTTCCTCCAGGGCGAGCAGGGCGATCCTGGTCTTGAGGTCCTGGGAGTTCCGGACGTGCGAGTACAGGCTCGCGTCCTTGACGCCGAAGCGGCGCGCCAGCGCCGAGACGGTGACCTTGTCGAAGCCGACCTCGTCGGCCAGCTCCGCACCCGCGCGGGTGAGTCGTTCCGCGTTCAGTCCTACGCGTGCCATGTGCTTCCCTTCGATCGCCTCGGCTGATTATACATTTGCCTAATACTCCTAGGTAATTTACGTTGATGCTCATGAAGCCGATGACCGAACCAGAGATCCGCGCCGCCTTCGTCAACTGCAGCAAGGGCGAGGCGAAGCGCCTGTACGTGCCGCGTGACCTGCCCGATCTCCCCTGGGACGACCTGGACTTCCTCGGCTGGCGCGACCCCCAGGCCCCTGACCGCGCCTACCTCGCCGCGGAGGTCGACGGCCGCGCCGTGGCCGTCGCGCTGCGCTCCTCCAACGCCGCCTCCTGGCAGGCCCGGCGCAGCATCTGCTCGCTCTGCGTGACCACCCACACCGGGGGCGTCTCGCTGCTGGTCGCCCCGCTGGCCGGGAAGGCCGGCAAGCAGGGCAACTCCGTCGGCGCCTACATGTGCGCCGACCTCGCCTGCTCGCTCTACGTCCGCGGCAAGCGCGAGGTCGGCACCCGGCTCCACGAGTCGCTCACCGTCGAGGAGAAGATCCGGCGCACGACGGCCAACCTCGCCGCCTTCGTCGCCAAGGTCACCGCGTGAACCGCTACGGAAGACACCGGGCCGCGGCCAGGGGGTTGGGGACAGCCACGAACCGCGGCTCGGTGCCGTCCGCGTCGATCCAGCGGGAGAGCAGGTTGGCCTTGCCCGGCAGCGTGGCCGCGGACAGCAGCGCCGCGGTCTCCGGGAGGCCGAGTTCCTTGTCGCACCGCTCGAACTCCCGCCGGGCGACCGGCCACAGCGCGCCCGCCGCCCGGGGGTAGCGGTGCGCGAGGGCCCCGGCGATCTCACCGAGGTTGTTGACGACGAGGCAGTACACCAGGCGCCGCCAGGACGCCTCGCGGGGCGTCTCCGGGAGGACCCTGGCCCCCTCGGCGTCGCGGAAGACGGCCTGGACGGGACGGCCGTCCGCGCCCACGGCGATCAGGGTGTTCTGCAGATGGCACTCGACCGCCACCCCGTGCCGCGCGTACGCCTCCAGCACCGGCGGGACGACCTGCCCCAGGTAGGCCTCCCACCACCCCAGCGGATCGGCGAGGCGATCGAGCGGACTGCCGTCGAAGCCCTCGGCGAGCCCGGCCGCCAGGACCGGGGTGGCACCCGGCACCACGTGTTGGTCCAGACCGTCGCGGACCAGGACCGGAAGGACCTCCTCGAGGCCGCGGACCGTGCGGTACCCGGGTTCGGCCAACCAGGCCGCCGGGCCGCCCATGGCCGCGAAGGCGGCCGCGACCAGCGGGTCGGTGCGACGCCCCTGGCGCAGTTCGTGCCGCCGCATCCGCCGGATGTCGTTGGTGATCCGCACCTCCAGGCTGAACTTCAGGAACAGGTCGGCCGATCCGGGCCCCTCGGGGCTCCCGGGCACCTGGACGGTGCGCACCGAGGAGGTCGCCCGGGCTCGCCAAGGAGTGGTGCCGAGCCGGATCAGCCGCCCCTCGGCGAAGCCGGCGCGCACGGCCGGCCGGCGGTGGGTGAGGGCGAACTGCCAGGGGTGGACAGGCAGCAGGCGGTAGCCGGGCGGCGCCTGGCCCAGTCGGTCGAGGGCCCGGGTGTCGCCCGCTTCGACCACCGCGTCCGCGCGCACACCGAGCAGCAGGAGCGGGAACCGCGCGTACACCTCCGGGGCGTAGCGCAGCCAGGCGGCGGGCGGGCCACCGCCGCCGCGGGCCTTGGGGGCCGGGTGGCAGGGATGGCCCGCGACGAGGGCCGCCTCGGAGCGCAACCACAGGTCATCGGGCGGGGCGGCGTGGGCGCGGGCTTCCAGGATCGCCTCCACGGCCGCCCGACTGGCCGTCGCCTCGGCGACCAGGGCAGGGTTGGAATGCCCGGTGACGGCCCGCATCTCCTGGGCGGCGACCTCGACCAGTTCGGCGTGGTCCAACGGCTGCCAGGCCGCACCGGTCCACAGTTCGGGCGAGGAGGGCCGATGGCCGGCGCACACCCGGAGCAGCCTGCCGCTGGCGCTCAGCCGGTGGACGGTGCGGCCGGTGGATGTGCTCGCCGCCGGCTCGACGGCCTCGCGCAGGAGGCAGCTGAGCAGCGGAGCGACGGACAGTGCGTCGGCTGCCGGGGCGAAGTGATCCATCCGCCACCAATACCACCCACCGGCCCGCATGATGTCCGCGACGGCCTGCCCGCTGGTGATGGGAGAGCGCAATGCCCGACGGTGCCGCCGAACGGAGGCTGGCGGAGGACCTGGCCGACCTCCGTCCGGAGCTGGTCGACACCTATCTCGCCGCGCTGCCCGGCGCGCGGGCCGCGGTGCTGGCCCGGTTCTGGCGGGGGCTCGTCCATGAACCCCTGCCCTGGATCGAGAAACGCGTTCGCACCCCGGACGGGGTCGGCCTGCTGCTCGCGGACGGGCGGCTGCTGTACGGCCCGCCCTGCGACCCGTGGGCCACCGGGACGGCCGTCGCCCACGTCGAACTGGACGGCCGCCGGTTCGACCGTCCGGCCCGGCTGCTGACGGCGCTGGCCGTGCCCGGCGGCCGGGGGTACGCCGGCGAACTCGATCACAGCGTCGCGTCGATGGCGCTCTCCCGCACCGCCCCCCGCCCCGCCGGGCCGCCCGCGGCGCCGTGGGAGTGGGAGCAGCGGTCACCGGACGGGCACCCCTACCACCCCGCCTGCCGGTCCCGCCCCGGCTTCTCGGCCACCGAGCAGCTGGCGTACGCGCCGGAGCACCGGCCCGTGGTGGCCCTGCGGCTCGCACCGGTGGCCGGCGCCGTGCTGCGCGGCCCGTGGCCGGCCGAGCTGCGCGACGGCCCGCTCGTGCTGATCCCGGTGCACCCCTGGCAGGCCGAGCACACCCTGACCGGCCGGCCCCTGCGGTCCGGCCCGAGCGCCCATCCGCTGCTGTCCCTGCGCACGCTCGACCTCGGCGGGGGCATCCACGTCAAGACCGCGCTGAGCGTGCAACTCACCTCCGCGGTGCGCGACATCTCCGCCTATTCGGTGGAGCACGCGCTGACCACCTCCGAGATCGCCGCCCGGGCCGCGGACCACCTCGGCGGCCGGCTGCACATCGCGAGGACCCTGGCCGCCGCGGGCGACGGCACCGCGGACCTGGCGGCGATGCTGCGGCAGTCCCCGTACGAGTACGCCGAAGCGGGGGAACAGGTGGTGCCGGTGGCGGAACTCCCCGCGTACTTCGCACCGCTCCCGCCCGACCGACGACGGGAGCGGATCACCGAGTTCGCACGCCTGGCCGTGTCCGTCTGCCTGGACCTGCTCGGCCTGGGCGTGGCCCTGGAAGCGCACGGCCAGAACCTCCTCGCCGTCCTCGACCGGGACGGCCGCGCCCGTCGGCTGGTCTACCGCGACCTGGCGGACATCCGGATGAGCCCCGTACGCCTTGGCCGGCACGGAATCCGCCCACCGATGACCGGCCGGCTCCTGGAGGACGACCCCACCCGGCTGCGCCGCAAGGTCCTCGGCTGCCTGCTCACCGGCGCCCTGGGCCCCCTGGCCGGAAGCGAGGCAGCGCTCGGCACGCTCCTCCGGACCGCGACCCGGGACCTCCCCCCGACCCCCGACCTGCAAGCCCTCCTGACGCACCCGCTACCGGCCAAGGCCCTCACCCTGATGCGGCTGACCCCCGGCAGCGACCACTGGGCCCACCTCCCCAACCCGGCCCTGCTCCACTGAACCCGCGGCACCGGGCGACGGCCCGACCAGGCCGCGGGCCTGGAGCACGGGGCGGTGGCGACCGCCGGCCCGTCAGGGCGTCGTGCCGCCGCGCAACTCCGCCGGGTTTCGACCCCGCCCGGGCGGCCCGCCGGTCACCGTGTGTCCGGCGGGGCGCACTGTCGGTCCGGTCGCCGCCGTCGGCGGGCCGCTCGGGCGGCCGTCGCCCGTTCGGCCGACATACGCTGGCCCTGAGCACCCCGCCCCCACACACCGCCGGAGGGTCGATGAGCCGTCGCCGCCCCACCGATCGCCCGAGCGCGGACGCCCTGCTGACCGAGCTCGGCCGGCTCACCGCTTCCGCGCTGGAGCAGGCCGAGCTCCAGCGGGCCCGGGTGGAGCTGGCCGAGGCGTTGCAGCGCGAGCTGCTGCCGACCGCGCTGCCGCAGCCGCCCGGGCTGCGGGCCGCCGCCCGGTACGCGCCGGCCCGGCACGGACTGAGCATCGGCGGTGACTGGTACGACGGCTTCCGGCTGCCGGACGACTCGGTGGCCTTCTCCCTCGGCGACGTCCAGGGCCATGACGTGGAGGCGGCGGCGATCATGGGCCAGGTGCGAGTCGGCCTGCGCGCCGTGGCGGCGACGGCCGCGGACCCCGGCGAGGTCCTCGGCCGCGCCAATGACCTGCTGATCTCCATGGACAGCCGCCGCTTCGCCACCTGCAGCTTCCTGCGCTACGACCCGGCCACCGGGGACCTCTCGCACGCCCGTGCCGGGCACGTCCCACCGATCTGGGCGAACGGCGACGGCCGCTGGGGGCACTGCCCCGACGACGACGGCGGCCCGCCACTGGGCGTGCTGCCCGGCCAGACGTACCCGGTCAGCCACCACCGGCTCTCCGGGACCGGGGTCGTCGCGCTGGTCACGGACGGGGTGGTCGAGGGGCCGGCGTTCCCGATCGAGGCCGGACTGGCCCGGGTGGCGGCCGTGCTGCGGGAGCGGATCGCGGACGACCCGGACGTACTGGCAGCCGAACTGCTGGAGGTCGCCGACCTGACCGGACACACGGACGACGCGGCGGTGCTGGTGCTGCGCCACGACGACTGAGCCCCGACAGCTGAGCCCCGACAGCTGAGCCAGGACAGGACTGAGCCACTGAGCCTCGACGGCTGAGCCACCGAGCCAGGACGACTGAGCCAGGACGACTGAGCCGCGGCCCGGCGACCGGAAGCCCGGGCGTGTCACGCCCGCTCCACGGTGCCCGAACGTAGTCAGATGACTACCATGCCGCCGACCACCGCGCCCCGTTCCCGCGACCCCCGCCACCTGGCCGCGGCCGCCGCGCGCCTGCTCGCGGTCACCGCGGTCTATCTCGCCGCCGGGCGGATCGGCCTGCTGCAACAGGTGGTGATCGACGGGGCCAAGGTCACCCCCCTCTGGCCGCCGACCGGGATCGCGCTCACCTGCCTGCTGCTGTTCGGGCTCCGCATCTGGCCCGGCGTGGCCCTGGGCGCGTTCCTGGTGATCATCGTCACCGGGCCCCCGCGCTGGGGATCGCTCGGCATCGTCACCGGTAACACCCTGGCCCCGATCGCCGCCTACCTGATGCTGCGCAGGGCCAGGTTCCGGATCGAGCTGGACCGGCTCCGGGACGGCATGGCCCTGGTCTTCCTGGGAGCGTTCACCGGGATGCTGATCAGCTCCGGCATCGGCACCGGCGTCCTGGTCCTGAACGGGACCCTGCCGGCCGACGGGTTCTGGTCCACCTGGTCGGCCTGGTGGACCGGCGACGCGATGGGCGTCCTCGTGGTCACCCCGCTGCTGCTGGCGCTGCGCGCGGCTCGGCTGCCCGCCGGTCTCGGCGCGTTCGACTGGGTCGAGCCGGTGCTGCTGCTGGCCGGCACCGCCGCCGTCACCGTGATCGTCACCACCACCACGCTGAGCCTGCTCTTCCTGGTCTTCCCCTTCCTGATCTGGGCCGCGCTCCGCTTCCAGTTGCCCGGCGCGGCGCCCTGCGTACTCCTGGTCTCGGTGCTCACCATCGCGGCGGCCACCAACCACGCCGGTCCGTTCGCCGGGCACGGGCTGGTCGCCGACATGGTGATGCTGCAGGCGCTCAACGGCTGCGCGGCGCTCACCGGACTGCTGCTGTCCGCGATCGTCGCCGAGCAGCGCACCACCTACCGGCGGATCGAGCAGGCCTGCGTCGAACTCGCCGAGGTCGTGCACCGACTGGCTCCCGGCAAGATCGACCCCAATCGGTGGCTGCCGCCGGAGGACGGCTCCCGGTAGCCACTCCCCCGCGGCCCGAGGACAGCGCCGACATCGCCCGATAGCTCGCCTCGGACCCCCGAGGTCCGTCCCCTGATGGCAAGCGGAGGCCGAGCCACCCCTCACCGCCTACGGCCCCGACCACCACCCGGCCGCCTGTCACCTCCCGCTCCGGCCCGCCCCCGGCCCCCGGTCCGCGGCGACCGGTTCGACCACCCCGCCGAGCCCGTCGCCCCTTCCTCGCGACGTGCGCGGATGACGACGGTTCCGCGCCGCGTCGCGATCGGCGCCGTGCGTGAACGGCCCCGCGCAAGTCGGGCGATCGGACCTGCGGTCGTCCGGATCACCTTCGGGCTCCTGTGGGCCGTCGACGCCTCCTTCAAATGGCTGCCCGGCTTCATCCGCGGCCGGACCGTGCCGAAGGAACTGGGCAAGGCCGCCACCATCCACGCCCCGGTCCTGCACCAGTGGACCGCCCTGTGGCACGGCATCGTTGACGCACAACCCGGACCGTTCGCCGTCGGCACCGCCCTCACCGGGACCTGCATCGCCCTCGGCCTGATCTTCGGCGTGCTCAGCACCCTGGTCTTCATCGGCAGCGCCGTGTTCTCCTTCGGCATCTGGTCCGCAGCCGAGGCATTCCACCTGCCCTGGACGAAGGACGGCATCACCGACCCGGGCCCCTCCGTCGCCTACATCTTCGCGTCCCCGGCCCTCCTCCGCGCCTCCGCCGGAGCCGCCTGGAGCCTCGACACCAGACTCCGCCCCCCTGCTGGGCCGCTTCGCCCCGCTCAGCTCCCCCGACGCCTCCGCCCTCGTCGCGTCGATGCGCTGACCGGCCCGCCACCCCACCCGCGTCCCCCGGCCGACCGGCCGGGGGCGGCACCCCCCTGCCGCCCCCGGAACCCCCGTACGGCCGTCCCGGGGCGACAACCCGCACCCCCGCCACCGAGACTCGACCATGACGTCCCGACGGAAGCAGCCAGCACGATGACCCGCCGCGCCCGGACCGCACCCCACACCGAGAGCCACGCCGCCGGCCGCGCCGGATGGTTACGTGCGGCCGTCCTCGGTGCCAACGACGGCCTGGTCTCCATCGCCAGCCTGATGGTCGGCTTGGCCGCCGCCGGCGTCAGCACGTCCGCGGTCGTCACCGGCGGCCTCGCCGGCCTCTCCGCCGGCTCCCTTTCCATGGCCGCCGGCGAGTACGTCTCCGTCAGCTCCCAGGTCGACGTGGAGACCGCCGACCGGGCCAAGGAGGCCCGCGAGCTCGCCGAAGCCCCGGAGGCCGAGCTGGCCGAACTCACCGGCATCTACGAGAGCCGGGGTGTCCCGTCCGAGCTCGCCCGCCAGGTCGCCGAGGCCCTGCACCGGGCCGACCCGCTCCAGGCCCACCTGCGTGACGAACTCGGCCACAGCGAACACAGCGCCGCCAACCCCCTGCAGGCAGCCCTGGCCTCCGCCGCCAGCTTCCTGGTCGGTGGGCTCGTCCCCTTCCTCGGGCTCCTCGCCTCCACCGACACCGCGCGCCTGTGGCTCATCGTCGCCGTCACCGTCTGCGGCCTCGCCCTGGCCGGAGCCCTCGCGGCCCGGGCCGCCGGCACCGCTCTGTTGCGTCCGACCCTGCGCGTCGTCGTCGGCGGCGGAATCGCCATGGCCATCACCGCCGCCGTCGGCCAACTCGCCCACGTGGCGGGAGTCTGAAGCACACCACGGCCGACCTGGTACGCCCGGCCCCCGAACACCTCCGGCGTGGACCACCCGACGACGGCCTCACCTGGTGCCGATCCTTCGTCCGGTGACCTCGCTCGGACGGGTACGGCCCCACAGCGGGCGGGCGCCCACCGGCCCAGGGGCCGGTCCCCGGCAGGGCGGCCACCGCCCCGGCGACGGTCCGAGCTTCCGGCGGGGTCGGCGGTGCGGGTCGAGGGCCCAACGGCCCTGGATCCACCGACCGAGCCGCCTCGTGCCGGGGCGGGAACGGAAGTCATCGGGCGATCGGCGCGACGGTCGCACCCTCCCCTTCGCCGGGCCTGCCGCCACGGTGCCGTACCGGGTGCGATGCGGCCGACAGTCGCGGGCCCCTGCCCACGGAGATTCTCCACCCCGGTTCGGCGGTCCCTCCGGTCTCCTCCGAGCACACCGGGCCGCCCCTGCCGATGGGGCCCATCGGAGGGCCGAAGGGCCCTGCCGCCCCGGCCCCGGGCGGCGGTCCCCTGAGTAGTGGAGGCCCGTGCCACCCGGCCGGGCCCGGAGAACCCGGAGGCGGCGCCGTGCTGACCGACGACTCCCGCACCATCACCCAGCAGCTGATGCACACCGTCTCCGGGCGGACCATCGGGGTGTCCCGCTACACGCCGGAGGTCCTGCCGGACACCGGCCGCGTCGTCCTCGACACGGCCTGCGAACCGTACGACACGGACCAGGTCTGGGCCTCGCTCACGCCCGCCGAGGCCCGCCGACTGGCCGGGATGCTGCTCCGCCAGGCCGCCGCCGTCGACCGTCCCGGGGCTACGCGGGCCGGGCGGATCGAGGTCGACCCGGTGGCCGGGGACCTGTACGCCATCGGACTGCGGTCGCACGCCCTGGCCGTCGACCAGCCCCTCGAAGCGGGCGGCGGCGACGCCGCCCCGACCCCGGTCGAGCTGTGCGCCTCGGCCCTGGCCTCCTGCACCGCCCACTACGCCGGCGGCTACCTCGACCGGCACGGCATCAGCCGCGAGGGCCTGCGCGTCACCGCCGACTTCACCATGGCCCAGGACCGCCCGGCCCGAATCGCCGCAGTGTCCATCGAGGTCACCGCACCCGGCCTGCCACCCGCGCGGGAGGCCGGCCTGCTCGCCGTCGTCCGTCACTGCACGGTCAAGAACACGCTCGAACACCCGCCCCACGTCACCGTCACGATCGGCGGCAGCTCACGGCCCGGGGCCACCACCCCGGGCGCACCGATCCGGGAGGCCCGGAGATGACCACGCACGCCACGACACCGATGCGCACCAAACGGTGGACCCTGCGCCTCGACCTGTTCGAGGAGGGCGACACCACCAAGGTCCACGCCGTCCTCGACACCGGCGACACCAGTTTGGAGTCCCGCACCACCGCGCGCCGCAACCCGCACGACCCGCCCGTCCCCGAGATCGGCGACGAGTACGCCGCCGCCCGCGCCCTGATCGACCTCGGCCACCGCCTCCTGCGCGCGGGTCTCTCGGACTCCGCCGCCAACGACCGTTCCGAAAGCGGCTGAACGGACTGCCGGCCGGTCCGCGGGCGGTTCGACAGCTGACCCTTCGTCGTCGGCTGAGTTCCGACCCTCGCGTCTTCGCCTTGCGGCGGGGGTGGGGAGTAGCCCCACGGGCCTCGTCGAGAGCTGCTCCCGGTCCCCGTCTCGCAGTGGCTCTCCGGCTGGCGTGGCGCGTGCGGATCGAAGATGGTGGCGGTGGGGACGGTGCAGTTGGCGGAGGTGTGTGATGCATGAGGAGAGCGCCCGTTCAGCGCGGATCGTCGTCGGTGTGGACGGTTCACCGGCGTCCAGGGCGGCGCTGCGCTGGGCGGTTCGGCAAGCGGAGCTGACCGGTGCCGCCGTGGACGCGGTGATCGCCTGGCAGTACCCGGTCGGCTACGGGTCGCCCTCGGCCGTCGTGCCGGACTTCGACTTCGCCCGCAACGCGCGCCAGGGCCTGGCCGAGACCGTCGCGGAGGCCACGGCCGGGGCGCCGCAGGTCGAGGTCCGGCAACAGGTCGTCCAGGACCACCCCGCTGCGGCGCTCCTCGACGCCGCGGCCACCGCGGATCTTCTCGTCCTGGGCAACCGCGGGCACGGCGGATTCACCGAGGCCCTGCTGGGCTCGGTCAGCCAGCACTGTGTCCACCACGCGCGCTGCCCGGTCGTCGTCGTGCGCGCCGCCGAGCCCGAACCCCGGTCAGGACCGTGACCGGCGAGGCGATCGACTACCGGGCGGTGTTCCGCGCCCTGCCCGGCATGGTCGCCCTGCTCACCCCGGAGCTGGTGTACGCCGACGCCAACGACGACTTCCTCGGCCTGTCCGGACGCACCCGAGAGCAGCTCGTCGGCCGGTACCTCTTCGACGTCTTCCCCGACAACCCGGACGACCCCGCCGCCACCGGAGCCCGCAACCTGGAGGTGTCCCTGCGCAGGGTCCTGGCGTCCGGTGAGCGCGACACCATGGCCCTGCAGCGCTACGACGTCGAATCGACCTCCCGGCCCGGTGAGTGGGAGGAACGCTACTGGAGCCCCGTCAATGCCCCCGTGCGCGACAGCGAGGGCCGCACGGTGCTGCTCGTCCACCGGGTCGAGGAGATCACCCAGCTCATCCGCGCCCACGGCCTGCCCGAGGGAAACCGCGCCCGCGTCCTGGAGGCCGAGCTCTACACCCGTGCCCGCGAACTCCAGGAGGTCAACGAGCGCCTGCGCGAGGCCCACTCCCGTGAACGGGAGGTCGCGCTCGTGCTCCAGGAGGCCATGCTGCCCGCTCCCCGACCGCTCGAACGCCACCACGCCGCGGTCCGCTACCGGCCCGCCATGGGCGCCCTCAACGTCTGCGGGGACTGGTACGACCTCGCCGAGCTGCCGGACGGCCGCGTCGCGGTCGCCGTCGGTGACGTGGTCGGCCACGGCCTGGTCGCCGCCGGTGTCATGGGCCAGCTCCGCAGTGCCCTCAGTGCCGCGTCCCGGGTCTCCGCCGGCCCCGCCCGGGCCCTGGAGGCGCTCGGGCTGTACGCCCGGTCCGTCGACGGCGCCGAATCCACCACCACCGCGGCCGTCTTCATCGACTCCGGCGCCGCCACGATCACCTACAGCAGCGCGGGCCATCTCCCACCCGCCCTGCTGAGAGGCGACGGCACCGTCGAGTTCCTCGACCAGGCCACCGACCCTCCGCTCGGTGCCCGTCCCGAACACCGGCCCCGGACCGAGGCCGTCATCCGATTCGCCAAGGGCGACACGCTCGTCCTCTACACCGACGGCCTGGTCGAACGCCGCCGTGAGGACATCGACACCGGACTGGAGCGCCTCGCGCGCGTCCTCACCACGAACCGCTCCGCCGACCCCGACGCCCTCGCCGACACCGTCCTCGCCGAACTCCTCCCACCCGGCGGGGCCACCGACGACACCGCACTCGTCGTCATCCGGCTCTGACGGCGGCTCCGACCCGCCGACGGACGCTGTCCGGTGCCGCGGCCCACGTGCCCGTTCGAACGGCGGCGCGGTTTGCGCGTACCTCTCCCCCTTGCCGTGGGCCTCGCTGTCGGGGCACTGCGGCTCGGATGCCGCTGGAGGCCGCGACCGTGCGGATCGCACTCCCGCCCACCCCCGTGGGACGGGAGTGCGATCCCCAGCCCGGCCCGGCTCCGCCCCGCTGACTCCACCCCGTGTCACGGACCGGACGGCGCCACCGGGAGTCCCTTCCGACGCCCCCCGGTGACCCACCGCGGAACCCGGAACCGCCCCGGCTGCCATCCGCCCTGAACATCCCCGGCCCCCTGGGTGGTAGCGGCGGGCCTCCCCGCACGGGTGACGATCATAATCGCCATCGAGCGAAAACCGCACCTCCCGGATGGCACCGACCGGCGAACGAAGTCGCCGGACAGGCCTCGCCCCGTCAACCCCCCGATGGGCTGGGCCCGTTCGTTCACACCGGGCTGCGCACCTCGGCCTCGGGCTCCCTGCCGAGCCGGCGGTAGGCGGCGGCGACCGCGAGCATCCAGGCGATCTCCTCGCGCGGGGTGCGGCCCCCGGTGGTGGCGGCGAGGGCCGCGGGCGGGGCGGGAGCCGGGAGGTCGCGGGCCCGGTGCCGGACGGCGGCGCGCAGCCAGCGGGCCTCGACCTGGGCGAGGTCCTCGTCGTCGGCGGGCACCGGTCCGCCGGCCGCGACGGCCGGGGTGTCCTCGCGCAGCACCAGGGCCGCGTCCCGGATGGCGAAGGCCCGGTGGGCCAGTTCGACCGAGCGGTCGCGGACGGTCAGCAGGTCGCGCAGCCGGCTGCTCGGAGTGCCCAGCACCACCTGCGGGACGGCGGCCACCACGTCCGCCCAGAGCCGGTGCAGCCGCCACAGCGCGTACTGGTCGCGCAGGTAGCCGACCACCGCCCGGGCGGGCGGGATGGTGACGCCCAGCACGAGCAGCACCAGCATCAGCGCCGGCAGCACCTCGCTCGGCGTGTCCTGGAGCGGCACCGGCTTGCCGTCGGCGTCGAACCGGGTCGCGTCTCCGTGGGAGAAGGTGAACCAGTACCGGTAGAGGGTGTACGTCAGGCCGGTCGCGCCCGAGGCCGCCAGGCAGGTCACGCCGACCCGCAGCGCCCCGCGCGGGACGGCGTGCCGGTTCGACCAGAACAGCACCATCGCCCGCGCACTGGCCAGCGCGAAGACGGTGTTGAACACGTACAGGTAGGCCTTCACCCCGGGGTCGCCGAAGTGGGCGTCGATGCCGAAACCGCCGTCGGCGTCGTGCGGGAGGGCGAAGACGAACAGCAGGGTCAGCGCGACGCCCGCGACCACCGTGAGCAGCAACCGGACCCGGGCGGCCCCGGGCCGCTCCGGCCGGTGGCGGACCTCCTGGACGTACTCCAGCAGGAAGTACGCCGCGGCGGTCCCGGCCAGGTGCTTCAACAACTGGGTGACGTCCCGGATCCCGGTGAGCCCGGCCAGCGCCCGCTCCACGAACGCCGGTCGGCAGCTGAGCCCGAGGGCGATCGCGGCGAAGGCGGCCCAGAGCGCGCGGTTGGCCCGGGTGGCGAAGGCCGAGGGGGCCCGCCAGAGCACGACGCCCCAGATCAGCGAGGGCATCAGCCAGGTGAACAGCGGGCGCATCAGGACTTCCTCCACCGGGGCGGGCGTATCGGGTGCAGCAGGCTCGCGGCCAGCCGGCCGGAGACCGGGCTCGGGTCGGTGGTGGTGCCGACCAGGTCGGCGAGCAGCAGGGCGAGCATCTCGGCCTCCTGCTCCTCGGCGGTGTGGTAGCTCGTCCGGCCGGCGCCCATCAGCTGGGCGATCAGTTCGGGCGTCAGGTCGGGCAGCAGGGCCGTCAGCCGGGAGAGTTCGAGGGTGCCGGTGTGGCCGCACAGCACGTGGCCGAGCTCGTGCAGCTTGATCAGGTCCTGGTGGGCCGGGCTGGTGCGTTCCTCGTAGTAGACGACGTCGATGCTGGGCAGCGCGATCCACAGGCCGCAGGGCAGGTCGGGGCCGAGCGCGGGTAGCGGCTCCATGACGATGCGCCGGCCCCGCTCGCGTTCCAGTGCGGCGCGGAAGCCCTCGACGGTGAAGGGGGTGGGCAGGCTCAGACCGGAGAGCCGCTGCTCACAGCGGCGGCGCAGGCCACGGGGGAAGGCCAAGGGGAGGGTGTTCCTTCGGAGCGGGGGCGGGCGGGAGCGGGTCGGAGGGCGGCGCTCCCACTCATCTGCCGTCGGTCGGGTCCGCGCTCCGGCCGAGGGCTGCCCTGCCCGGGGCGTCCGTGCCGGGAGCGTCCGCGTCGCTCGCGTTCTGTTCCAGCTTGCGGAGGTTGTCGGCGAGCGAGAGCAGGACCTTCAGGCTGCCGTCCGACAGCGCGGAGGCCCGCTTGACCAGGTTGACCACCCCGTCGTTGCCGAGCGCCTGCTTCAACTCGGCGATCCGCTCCAACTGGTCGAGCTGCTCGTCGACCACGGCGGCCTTGGCGTCGTCCAGGAAGTAGCTCGCGCCGGCGCCGATCCCGAAGCCCCGGCCCAGCCAGTCGAGCGTGTCCACCGTGGGGTTGCAGGCCTGGCCCTTCTGGTTCAGGCCGAGGTGGAGGTTGCGCACCGTGTCGCGGGAGATGACGTCCCGCCCGGCCAGGCGGTTGATCCGGTCGGCGAGTTCGCGGTAGGCGGGCGGGCGTCCGCCGGAGCGGGCCGCTTCACGGGCCATCAGCCGGTCCACCCGACGGGCGATGGCCGAGGCACGCTCCCCCGGCTGCTCGGCCCCACCCGCTGCGTCGCTCGCTGCTGCCTTCACCATCTGCTTCCCCCTCCGCGGCTTTGTCACGATACCGTCGGTGTTCGACCGGACCACAACGGAGGGCACCCGGGGTGCGGGCCGCGCGGGCCGGCGGCGGCCGGCGGCGGCTGGCGGCGGCTGGCGGCGCTCAGCGGCCGGGGTGGTGGACGAAACGGTAGCTGTCGCGGTCGAGTTCGGTGACCTGCACGCCGATCGCGGCCGGCACCGTGATGCCCTCCCGCAGCACCTCCAGCACCCGGGCGGTCAGTTCGGCGCGCTGCGCGGCCGTTCGCCCGGCAAGGATCTTCACCTCCGCCAGCACCACGGCCTCACCGCTCGTACCGTCGCCGACGGTGTGGTGCCCGGCTGGGCGGAACACGGTCTTGCACTCCGGCAGAGTGGTGTCGATCGCCTCGATGACGGCCTTGTGCAGGGCGGCGGCCAGGGCGTCCAGCGCGGCCCGGTCGAGGGCGAGTTCGGCCGAGTGGTCGACCAGGATCTGCGGCACGGGGGTCCTCCGGAGCGGTGCGGGCGGGCAGCGCCCGACCCTATCGCGCGGTCCGTTCCGGGCGGTGCTCCGGGGACGGCAGGGGCCCCCGGGGGGGGGGGGGGGCCCGGGGGGGGGGGGGGGGGGGGGGGGGGGGGGGGGGGTGGGGGGGCGGGGCGGAGGGGCGGAGGGTGGCATTGCCGCCGTCAGCAGCCTCAGCAGCCGAAGTTGATCAGGCGGAAGGTCGCGTAGTGGTCGCCGGTGTAGTAGTCCTCCTGGGAGCGCTGGCCGGTGACGATCCGGCGGGTGCCACGGGTCGGGGCGCCCGGCGTCACCACGGTGTACTCGTGGTAGTAGCCGGAGCGCTGGGCGGGCAGCACGCCTTCCTTGTTGGTGAACACCACGCCGTCCTGGCGGTACGGGAACGGCCCGCCCCTGGCGATCAGGTCGAGGGTGGTCCGGGCCTGGGACGGCAGGGCGGACACGCACACCTTGCCGCTCACCGCGGCGTGCGCCTCGGTGGCGACGGCGACCGGTGCCAGGATGGCCAGGGAGAGCACGGCGACCGCGGCGGCACGGGTCTTCCACACGCGTAGAGTTCGGGTCATGCCAACAGGATGACGAGCCCGGGGGCCCGCCGGAAGTCACCTTCGGAGTCTTCATCTCCGGTCAACTCGCCGTACCCATCGATGACTTGAACCGGCCGGTCGACCGCCGTCGCAAGCCGTGGGCGGCCGGCGCCACGGCCCGGCGGTGAAGCCCGGGTGCTTCCTTCGGATCACGCGGTCCGGTGCCCGCCGGCCGGGCCGCGGTGGAGAATCACCCCCATGCGCATCCTGATCATCACCACCGGCTCCCGCGGGGACGTCGCACCGTTCACCGGCCTGGGCCGGCGTCTGGTGGACGCCGGGCACCAGGTCGCGGTGGCCGCCCATCCGACCTTCGAGACGCTGATCGAGTCCTGCGGCCTGGAGTACCGGCCACTGCCGGGGGACCCGAAGGAGCTGATCCTCGCCAGGGCCCGCGCGACGTCCCCGGAGGAGACCCGCGCGCTGATGACCGCCTTCGTGGACGGGATCGCCGACGGCGTGGCGGACGCCGCGGCGGGCGGAGCCGACCTGCTGCTCACCGCCTTCGCCCCGTCGCCACTCGCCCTGACGGCGGGTCAGGCCCACGGCGTGCCCGTCCTCGGCACGTACCTCACACCCGCCTTCGCCACCAGGGAGTTCCCGTTCCCGGGCCCCGGCGGCGGCGTGGACCTGGGGTCGGAGGGCAATCTCGCCTCCGGGCGGGAGCGGCTCCGCAGCGCGGAGCGGCTGTTCTCCGGCGCCGTGGCCCGGCTGCGCGAGCGCCTCGGCCTGCCCGGCACGGCGGCCCCGGAAGCGCTCGGGCACACCCGCCCGGTCGTCCACGGCTACAGCCCCCAGCTGGCGCCGCGCCCGGTGGACTGGCCGGCCCCGGTCGAGGTGGCGGGCTTCTGGTGGCCCGCCCGGCCACTGGGCTGGCAGCCGCCGGCCGACCTGGTCGACTTCCTCCAGGCCGGTCCGGCCCCGGTGTTCATCGGTTTCGGCAGCATGGCGCCGGAGGAGGGCGAGCGGCTCGGTGAGCTGGTGACGGCGGCGGTGCGGCAGACGGGCGTGCGCGCGGTGGTGCAGGCGGGCTGGGCCGGGCTGGCGGCAGCGGGCGACGGCGTCCTCTCCATCGGCGACGTGCCCCATGACTGGCTGTTCCCCCGCACCGCCGCCGCCGTCCACCACGCCGGGGCAGGCACCACCGGTGCCGCGCTGCGCGCCGGGGTCCCCGCCGTACCGGTGCCCGTGATGGCCGACCAGCCGTTCTGGGCGGCGCGGCTGCACGGGCTGGGACTCGCCCCGGAGCCCGTGCCGTTCGCGGACCTCACCGCCGAACGGCTCGCCGCCGCGATCACCGCCGCCCTGGCCGAGCCGCTCCGCCGCCGCGCGGCCGCCGTCGCCCGGCTCGTCGCGGGGGGGGGGCGGCGCCGCGCCCCCCCCCCGCCCCACCACCCCCGCCGCCCCCCAGGGGCCCCGGGGGCGGGGGGGGCCCCCCCCCCCCGG
>NZ_JBHXEG010000017.1:18537-80532 GCF_042724935.1 Kitasatospora sp. NPDC127060 | reverse complement strand
ACCGCCGCCGCGCGGCCGCCGTCGCCCGGCTCGTCGCGGTCGAGGACGGCGCCGGCGCCGTCCTCGACCACATCGACCGGCTCAGCAGCTGAGGCCCCGGTCGCGGAGCGGGGCCTCAGCCCCGGGTGAGGACCAGGGACTGCACCGCCGGGAGCTTGCGCCAGTCGCTGGAGACGATGCTGGCGTGCGCCCGGGCCAGCTGCTCGGTGCGGGCGCGGGCCTGGTCGACGGTCGGGTCGGTGGCGCTGATCTGCGGCGCGACGTTCTGGGCGTCGGTCATCACCAGCAGGTAGTGGGAGCGGTCGTACCAGGCGGTGTCGACGCCGTTGAGGTAGGTGGCCGCGTCACCGTCGAAGACCACGAACCAGGGGCGGATGGCCGCGTCCGCGCCGGTGTAATTGGTCCGCGGGTCGCCGCCGGTCGCGCCGTGCACGGCCGGGAACAGCTGGGCCTGGCCGAGCCGGCCCGCCGCGGCCAGGTCGCGCAGGTGCCGGCCGTACTCGACGTCGGTGTGCAGGGTGTCGAAGGGGTTGTTCTCCTCGACCGTGCCCGGGATCGCGTAGAGCAGCACCCGCCCGGCGAGCGCGGAGCGGCTCGGCCAGTTGCCCGCCCGGACCGCCTCGTCGACGCTGGCGTAGCTGCCGCCGCCGGGCTTGGCCAGCACGTCGGCCGGGCGCAGCACCGCGCTGCCGAGGTGGGCGGCGATCAGCGCGTCGAGCTGGTCCGGGCCCATCCCGAGGTTGGCGGCGAAGCCGCCCTTCAGCTCCAGCTTGACGACCAGCGGCCCGGCGCCCGGGTGGGCGCCGAGCCAGACCCGGACGTCGTCGAGGCAGTGCTCCAGGTTCTTGTTGGTGCCGCCGCCGTAGAGCTGGGCCGGGGTGTCGGCGGCGGTGCAGTTGTTGGAGTTGCCGAGCGGGTTGGAGTGGCTGACCTTCCACTCCTTGGTGACGACGTCGGTCCAGAGGTCGAGTTCGATCATGCCGGTGCCGGTGTCCAGGCTCTGGGCGAGGTACTGGTAGGCGGCCGGGTCGTAGGTGTTGTGCAGGCCGACGGTGGTGGCCGAGCCGAACGGCAGGTCGCCGGCGCCGGTGTCGGCGGCGGCGGGGGCCGCGGTGGGCAGCAGGGATGCGGCGGTGGCGAGCAGGCCGGCGGCCAGCAGGCCCGCCAGGGTACGGCGTACGGTCATCGGAATCGTCCCCCCGGGGTCGGTCGCGGCGGCCGCCGGTGCGGGCCGCCGGAGGCAGCATCGCCGGACGGGGCGTGCACCTCGTGAAGAAGGCACGACAATAGCGTGACGGCTTCGCCACCTCCGCCCCGGCCTCCCCCTTCCGCTCCGCCCCGCGGCACGCCACGCCCCGGGCGTGACGGAGCATCAGGATTGTCGGCCCCCAGCGCTACCGTGGCCCGCGAGCGGGCGGCCGCGGGCGGCCGTCCGAGAGCCACGAGCAGCGGAGGCAGCACCATGTCCCTGGTCCGGGTCCACAACTTCTCGATCTCCCTCGACGGCTACGGCACCGGCGAGGGGCAGAGCCTGGAACAGCCCTTCGGGCACGCGACCGACCGGCTGCACCGCTGGTTCTTCGGCACCCGCACCTTCCGCCGGATGCACGGCCAGGAGGGCGGCAGCACCGGGGTGGACGACGCGATGGCCCGCGCCTGGGGCGACGGCATCGGCGTGGAGATCATGGGCCGCAACAAGTTCGGCCCACAGCGCGGCCCGTGGGAGAACGAGGACTGGCGGGGCTGGTGGGGGCCGAACCCGCCGTTCCACACCCCGGTCTTCGTGCTCACCCACCACTCGCGCCCGAGCGTGGAGATGGAGGGCGGGACGGTCTTCCACTTCATCGACGCCACCCCCGAGGAGGCGCTGCGGCAGGCCCGGGAAGCGGCCGGCGGGCAGGACGTGCGGCTGGGCGGCGGCCCGAGCATGATCCGGGCCTTCCTGGAGGCCGACCTGGTCGACCACCTGCACGTGGTCGTGGTGCCGGTCGTGCTCGGGCGGGGCGAGTCGCTCTGGGCCGGGCTGGAGGACCTGGAGCGGCGCTTCGACACCGAGGTGGTGAGCAGCCCGAGCGGGGTCACCCACATCACCTTCACCCGCCCCGCCGCGGTGTAGCCGAGCGGACGACAGCCGACGGCCGACGGGCGGCCTCCCCGCGCCACTGTGGGGAGGCCGCCCGTCGGTCCGGCGCCGGGTCAGACCCGGTCGGCCGCGATCAGCACGTACTGGAAGGAACCGTCCTTGTAGGACTCGATGAACGCCTCCTCGATGCCGGTGACCAGCGAGGTGGTGTTCCGCAGCTCCCAGTAGGGCAGGGTGTCCGGGGTGAGGTCGATGACGGCCTGGGGCACCAGGCGGTTGTCGGCCATCGCCCGCAGGTACTCGCGGCGGGAGTGGATGTTGCACTCGAAGTGGGCGTTGATCTGCGAGACCCACTTCGACGGCTGGCCGTACTTCGGGTTCCAGCAGCCGGTGATGGTCACGTACCGGCCGCCGACCGCCAGCACCCGGGAGTGCTCGGCGAACAGGTCGTGCAGGTCGACGTACATGCTGGACTCGTTGTTCCAGGAGCCCATCACCGAGCCGTTCTCCAGCGGCATGTCCAGCATGTTGGCGACCCGGGAGCGGACGAAGTCCCCGATGCCCAGCTCGGCGGCGCGCTTGTTGCCGAAGTCGGCCTGCTGGGTGGAGAGGGTCAGGCCCTCGACCCGGCAGCCGAAGCGCTGGTGGGCCATGACCATCGAGCCGCCGCGGCCGCAGCCGGCGTCGAGCAGGGTGTGCTCGGCCTCGATGCCGCCGAGGTGGTCGAGCAGGACGTCGGCCTGGGCGGACTCCAGGCGGTGCAGCTCGGCGATGACCTTCTTCTCGCGCTCACTGTCCGCCGGGTCTCCGATCGCCGCCTGGTCGATCTCACCGATGCCGTAGTGGTGGTGGTACAGGCCGTCGACGTCGCCCAGGCGCAGGTTCACCGGGCGGGCCTCGTTGTTCCAGTAACGCGCGATGTCGCTCTGGTACGGAGTCGCCGGGCCGGGGATGGCGCTGCGGGGGGTGGTGAGGTCGTCGGTCAGGGACATGTGGGTCAACTCCAGTGTTGTCAGGGTTGGTTATCGGAAAACGGGCGACTGCCGACCGGCGCGTTACCAGAAGTCGGGCAGGCTGTAGCGGTGGGTGTTGGTCTGGTGCCAGTAGTGGTTGCCGTCGAGCCAGGCGGCCACCCCGCGCAGGAACCTCACGAGCGTCGGCACCGGGCAGGCGACGGCCAGCGCGGCGGACTCGGCCTCGAAGGCGTGCATCAGCTCGTTGTGCACCTCGACGGCCTTCAGGTAGCCCTCCTGGCGCGAGACGCCCTCGCGTTCGGAGATCACCACCGGCAGGTTCAGGTGGAGCCCCGGGCTGGCCAGCTCCTTGGTGTACGAGTACAGGTCGTTGACGATCGTGGTGGCGTTGCCGGCCAGCGCGATGATCCGCTGCAGGGCGGGCAGTGCGTGCAGTTCGACGGGCAGTTCGTAGCCGCCGACGGTGTCGGTGATCGTCGGGCAGGGGCGGAAGTTGTTGAACTGGCGCATCGCCAGGTACTCCCACACCTCCGGGACGGTCTCGGTCTCGGCCCACGCCGCCTCGGCCAGGTACCCCAGGTGCAGCCGCGCCATGTCGTGCCGGAAGCGGTCGGCCTGAGAGGGCGTGGAGGCACGGACGAAGTAGTCCATCGCCGAGCGGTACGAGCGCCGGGGCGCGTCCTCCGAGAGCGAGGCCTCCCAGGCCGGCTGGTACTCGGCGGTGGTGTGCAGCGGGTCCAGCGCGGTGTGCGCGAGCAGCAGGCGGCTGCCCAGACCGACCGGCGAGCCGCCGAGGTCCTCGCAGTAGCAGTCGTCCACCGCGTTCTCGGCGACCATCAGCCGGGCCGCGAGCATCAGGTGGTCGACGCTCGGCGCGTCCGGGTGGCAGGCCACCATGTAGCGGCCGGTGGAGAAGCCGTCGAAGTCCTTTTCCCACTCCGGCGGGTAGAGCTCGATCTCGTCGATCGCCCAGGCCTTGATCTTGAGGCTGAGCGTCTCCACTCGGACGGGGTCGGGCTCGGCGATCGGGTGGTGGTAGAGGCCGGGGATGGGGTCGCCGAGCTTGGGCTTCCCGCCGCTCGGCGCCGCGGCCGGTGCCCCGAAGGCCAGGCCGGGGCCGGACGGCAGGGTGGGAACGGACGGCAGGCGGACATCGGGGAGCAGGACTTCGAACGCCTCGGCCACGGCCTCCGGCGCGACGGCCGACACCGCGCCGACCAGTGCCGCCTCGGCCTCCGGGGCGTCGGCGGCCGGGGCCTCGACCGGAGCCGTGACCTCGGGGGCCGAGGCCTCCGGTGCCACGGCCTCCGGCGTCGGCGGCCTCAACTGCAGCCCGGCGGTGCCCAGTCCGGTGGGTCCGCCGAGGATCCGCTCGATCGCCGGGGAGCTCATGAGCCCACCGCCGGGGCGTGGACGGGCCCGGGTGGTGTGTCCATTCGGGTGCGCAGGGGCATGGAGCCTCCTCTGAGAGGGATCGCATGATGTGACGGGTCGTCATCCCGCCTGCCGCGAAGGGGAACTCCACGCCGCGGGCCCCGTCTCGCTCGCTGACCAACGGTAGGCGCGAAAGCCCGTTCCGGATCACAACGGACGATCTTCTACACCCGATAGGGTGAACGTTCCGGCTGTCGGCGTTTGCCCGCGCCCCTGTCATGCATCGATCCGGCTCCCACCGGCGTCAACCTGTCGACCACCGCCCGTGTCCCGCTCCACCTGGCGGCCGGAGCGCCCGGCCATCGAGCGGGCCGGTGTCCGGCCGTGCGCGTAAGAGGGAGAAGAATGGGCCGGGCGCCGTGAGAGGAACGCGGCCAGGAAGGAAGACCAGCGCATGGAGAGCCAGGCCCGCAGCCGTACCGCCCTCGTCGAGGACCTCATGGAGTGCTTCCCCGACGTGCCCCGGGAGGCGGTGATCAAGGAGGACCTGCTGCGCGGCGGCATGGCCTTCGACGAGTCCGCCCTCAGTGGCAGCACCGGCGCCGACGGGGGCGGCGAGGTCAAGCCGAAGTCCTACTTCATCTTCTCCTTCGACCACCGCACCCTGCCCGAGCTGGGCGCGGCCGCACTGAACCGGCCGCCGGAGGAGGTGGTGCTGACCGGCGGGCCGTACGGGCTGCGCCGCACGGTGGTGTCGGTGCGGGTCAACCCGGACTCGCCGTACCGCGTCGGCGCGGGCGAGGACGGCGCGCTCGGGCTCTACCTGGACGGTGCGCGGATCGCCGACGTCGGCCTGCCGCCGATGCCGGACTACTACCGGCACACCCTGGCCAACGGGAAGTCGGTGATGGAGGTCGCCCCGACCATCCAGTGGGGTTACCTGATCTACCTCACGGTGTTCCGGGTCTGCCAGTACTTCGGTGCCAAGGAGGAGTGCCAGTACTGCGACATCAACCACAACTGGCGCCAGCACAAGGCCGCCGGCCGCCCGTACACCGGGGTCAAGCCGGTCGAGGAGGTGCTGGAGGCGCTGGAGATCATCGACCGCCACGACACCGCCCGCGCCTCCCGGGCGTACACCCTCACCGGTGGCGCGATCACCTCGCAGGTCGGCGGCCGGGACGAGGCCGACTTCTACGGGCAGTACGCCAAGGCCATCGAGGAGCACTTCCCGGACCGCTGGATCGGCAAGGTGGTCGCCCAGGCGCTGCCGCGCGACGACGTCCAGCGCTTCCGCGACTACGGTGTGAAGATCTACCACCCCAACTTCGAGGTGTGGGACAAGCGGCTGTTCGAGCTCTACTGCCCCGGCAAGGAGCGCTACGTCGGCCGGGACGAGTGGCACCGCCGGATCCTGGACTCCACCGAGGTGTTCGGCGCCGAGAACGTGATCCCCAACTTCGTTGCGGGCGTGGAGATGGCCGAGCCCTTCGGTTTCACCACGGTCGACGAGGCGATCGCCTCCACCCGGGAGGGACTGCGCTTCTTCATGTCCCACGGCGTGGTGCCGCGCTTCACCACCTGGTGCCCCGAGCCCACCACCCCGCTGGGCAAGGCCAACCCGCAGGGCGCGCCGCTGGAGTACCACATCCGGCTGCTGCAGACCTACCGGACCACCCTGGAGGAGTTCGGCCTCTCCTCCCCGCCCGGCTACGGGCCGGCCGGTCCCGGCAAGGCGGTGTTCTCGGTCAGCTCCTTCATGGACTCGCTGCCGGGCTGAGCCGTGTCCCGGCCAACGGGCGGACGGTGAGGATCTGCTCGGCCCGGCCCACTGGCCCGTGGACGTCGTGCAGCACCGTGCTGGTGACGCCGTGCCCGGCCGGGCCGAAGCTGACGCCGGTGTCCAGGCCGGTCCAGCCGCCGCCGGGGCGGCGGTGGAAGTGGATCGTCAGATCGGTGTTGGGGAACATCCAGGCGGTCGGCTGCTCCCGGACGGCGATGCCGTTGGCGGTGTCGACCAGGGCGATGAAGGCGGCGTGCGGGCCGCTGGGCTCCCCGGCGACCAGCTCCAGCGGAGTCGACAGCCAGGCGGCGGCCCGGCCGGGGGCGGTGGAGCGTCGGCGGACCTCGACCGAGGCGATGTAGCCGCCGGCCCACTGCTCGCTCATCGCCCAGGGCTCGAACTCCTCGGGCGCGGGCAGCCGTTGGTCGTGGGTGCCGGCCACGGCGGTGGTGTCCTGCTCGGCCAGGAACCAGGCCCGGGCCCGTACGACGGCGCGGCCGCCGATCGAGGCCACCGCCTCCACCAGCTCGATGGTGCGGCCGGGGCGGAGGGTCTCCACCGTGATCTCCAGCTCGTCCAGGGCGATCAGGCCGAGTATGTCGTAGCTGATCCGGGCCAGGGCCAGGCCGTCGGCGGGGCGGTCGGCCCGGTGGCGGTCGATCGCGTGGGCGATCAGCCCGCCCACCGGGCTGAAGTGCTGCTCGTCGGGGTGCCAGGCGCCCTGCGCGTGGGCGGTCGGCTTGTAGCGGTGCTCGCCGGTGCGCTGGTAGTAGCTGTCGGGCGCGGCGGTGGGGGTGGTCAAGGTGCGCTTCTCCTCGGGCCGGATCACTGGTGGTGCCGAAGGGGCGCCGGCCTCGGCGTGACCGGCGTCCGCGATCACGATCGTAGGAGCCCGAACCGCCCCGGTAGCTGTGATGCGCCCCACACCCGCCCCCCCACATCCGCCCCGCACCCGCCTACCGCCGTCCGCGGCGGGCCGGCGGCTTGCCGACCGGCGGCGGCTGGTGTGCGATCTCCCGGTGCCGACGTGGTGCGGCCCGTCCGGCGGACCGGCCCCGGCGCACCGCCCGAGGTCAGGTCACCCGGCTCAGTGCGCGGTGAGCGGGTAGTGGTCGGAGAGGTCGGTGTAGGTGTAGCGCTTGCCCCAGCTGCTGACCGTCCAGGGCGCGCTGTGCACCCGCAGCACCTCGTTGGTGTACTCCTGGGGGCGGGCGTGGTCGGCGCGGTAGAGCACGTGGTCGAGGTCCTCCTTCGGCTCGCCCGGGTAGCGGTAGGCGGCGACGGAGTTGTCGGCGGTGTCGAAGGAGTACGGCCAGCCGGTGCGGGCGGAGGCCGGGGCGAGGTTGCCGTTCTCCAGCAGGGCCTGGTACTCGGTGCCGTGGAAGTCGATGTTGAGGTCCCCGGCGAGGAGGACCGGCTCGTTCGCCGGGATCCGCTTGGCGTCCAGGAAGGCCCGCATGGCGCCGAGTTGCTTGGCCCGGACGGCGGCCGCCTGGCCACCGGCGCAGCCGGAGTCGGTGGACTGCAGGTGGGTGCCGACCACGTGGGTGCGGCGGCCGTTGACGTCCAGGACGGCGTACGCGAAGCCCTTGTTGGACCAGGAGTCGGAGCCGCAGGAATCCTTGTAGACGTACTGCTCCCGGTGCAGGATCGGCCACTTGCTGAGTACGGTGACGCCGCCGTCCTCGGGGGTGGTGGAGCTGTAGCTGCCGGAGGTGGCGTCCCAGCCGCCGGTGGAGCGGCCGACCACGGGGGTGTGGTACGGGTAGGCGGCCGAGGCCCGGGCGATCAGGGCGTCGGAGGCGGCGTTGTCGAAGGCCTCCTCCAGCACGACCACGTCGTGGCCCTGGAAGAAGTCCGCCGTGGCGATCGCCTGGGCACGGTGCTGCTGGCCCCAGTTGGGGTAGAGCGCGGTGCTCATCAGGAAGGTGTTGTAGGTCAGGACGTCCAGCGGCGGCGCGGTGACCGGGGCGCTCTCGGCGGCGGCCGGGGTGGTGCCGAGGGCGGCGAGCACGGTGGCAGCTGCTCCGGCGGCGAGGGCGCGGCGCGGGGACGGCAGGGGCATCGGGGCTCCGTAGCGGGTGTCGTGGGCCCGGCGGGTTGCGGGATGTCGTGTATCCAACTTCCGTGCGTGCACGGTCCGCAAGACTTCCGGCGAGTATCCGGTGAACAAGTTCGGAACAGGACGACCCCTCGGTGGCGGGGGTCGCGGGCCGTCCCTGACCTGCGGTCAGCGGGTCGGTGGCGGCCGATATTCTGCCGGACCCCGCAAAAGGACCGATAAGATGACCAGCGGTGTGCCGGGAAGTCTGGTCGGCTCGGGGGACGACTGCGGCGATCGGGCTTCGGCGACCTCGAAGGTTGCGATGGGTCGTTTCTGCAGATGCACACCGTGGGGATCGTTCTCGTCCTGGTCGTCCTGGCCACCAGCGTGGCCACCTTCGCCCGCCGATGGCGGGTGCCCGCCCCCTCCTTGCTGGTGCTGGCCGGGCTCGGCGTCGCGCTCGTCCCCGGGGTGCCCGCGCTGCACGTGCCGCCGCAGATCATCGGCGCGGTGGTACTGCCGCCGCTGCTCTACTCCTCCGCCGAGGAGCTGTCGCTGCGCGATCTGCGCACGGTGTGGCGGCCGGTCACCATCCTCTCCTTCGGCCTGGTCTTCGCCTCCGCCGCGGCCGTCGGCTTCGTGGCCGTCGCCGTCGCCGGGCTGCCGCCAGCGATGGCCTTCGTGCTCGGCGCGGTGCTCTCCAGCACCGACCCGGTCGCGGTCACCGCGCTCGGGCGCCGACTCGCGCTGCCCGGGCGGGTCCAGGTGCTGGTCCAGGCCGAGAGCCTGTTCAACGACGCCACCTCGCTGGTGCTGTTCAAGGTCGCCGTCGGCGTCGCCGTGGCGGCCGGCGGCACGGTCGACCTGCCGGCCGCGGGCGGCGAACTGGTGCTGCTCGGCGGGGGCGGCAGCCTGGTCGGCGCGGCCGTCGCCGGTCTGGTCTGGCTGCTGCGCCGCCGCACCACCGACCCGGTGCTGGAGACCGTGATAGCCCTGGTCACCCCGTACGCGGCCTATGTGCTGGCGGAGTCCGCGCACACCTCGGGCGTCACCTCGGTGGTGATCGCCGGGGTGCTGCTCGGCCGCTCCGGCCACCGGCTGACCGACGCCCGGATCCGGCTCCAGCTGCACGCCGTGTACGCGGTGGTGGTGTTCCTGCTGGAGAGCGTCGTCTTCTCGATCGTCGGCCTGGAACTGCCCACCCTCGTCCGGGAGCTGCCGGCCGCCACCGGCTGGTGGCCGTTGCAGTCGGCGGCGATCGCCGCGGTACTGATCGCCGTCCGGGTGCTATGGACGCTGCCGCTCACCCGGGCCTTCAAACCCAGCCGGGGGCGGCTGTCCTGGCGGGTCGCCGGGGTGGTCACCTGGGCCGGCACCCGGGGCGTGATGCCGCTGGCCGCCGCGCTGTCCATCCCACTCGCCACCGAGGCCGGCGGCGGGCTCGACGGGCGGCCGCTGGTCCTGGTGCTCACCGTCTCCAACGTCGTGCTCACCCTGGTCGTCCAGGGGCTGACGCTCGCCGCCGTGGTCAACCGCTCCGGGCTCGCCCTCGAACCCGAGCACACCGCGCGCGAGGAGGCGGACGCCCGTGACGCGCTCAACCGCGCCGCCCTGGAGCACGTGGACGGGCTGGCCGAGCTGGAGGCCGTCCCCGAGACCGCCGTCGACCGGGTGCGCCGCGCCCTCACCGCCCGGCTCGACCGCACCCCGGAGGCCCCCGACGGCACCACCGCCGACGGCGCCTACCGCCAGCTCCGGCACGAGGTCATCGCCGTCCAGAACGACCGGCTGCACCGGCTGTACGAGGAGCACCTGATCAGCGACACCACGCTGCGGCTGCTCCAGCGCGACCTCGACCTGGAGCAGGCGGCGCTGGGACGGCCCTGACCTCATAGGGCCGGACAGGGCCTGGCTGTCCGGCGGAGGGTCAGAACATCAGCACCAGCAGGCTCGCCGCACCCAGCGCACAGGCCAGCGAGAGCAGCGCCAGCCCGCACTCCCCCGGGGGCGGCGGGAAACGGCGCACCGGATGGACGGCCAGGCCCCGGCCGGGGCGGGACGGGTGGTACAGCACCGTCACCTCGTCCCCCACCTGGTAGCGGCCGCCCTCCGGGCCCTCGTCGGGCCGCAGCAGTTCGACGGTGCGGCCGTCCGGCAGGCCGAACTCGATCGTCACCCGCCGGCGCTCGTAGCCCTCGGCGGTGGTCTGACACCGCACCTTCCGCACCCGGCCGACCGTGCGGACCCCGTCCCGGCGCAGCGCCCGGGCCGCCCGGCCCGCCGAGGCGAACGCCGCGGCGCACCCGGCCAGGACGGCCGCCCCGACCAACAGGAAGAGATCGAATACCACTCCCACACCGGTCAATGTAGCTACCACGCAACAAAGTTGGGAAGACGGCCGCTCGGTGCCGCAGGTAGGGCGGCACCCCGGTCTTCCGGCCGGCCGGGTCGGCCGTCACACTGTCGCGAGCACGAAGGAACCACCGAACGGGGACACCATGGCCAAGCGTCCGAACAAGAAGCAGAAGAGACCACTCGCCGCGGGGGTCAACAGGCCGACCGGGGCCGCCCGGCGGCGCCCCCGCAAGGACGTACCGCTCTCCCCGCGCACGGTGCGCCGCACCGCTCTCCTGGCCGGGCTACTCGCCCCGCTGCTGATCCTCGGGCTGCTCGCGGTGGCCACCAACCCGGACTACCAGGCGCCCTGCACGATCGTCGCCGTCGTGGTACTGATGGCGGCCGTGATCGGGGTGATGCTGATCCGACCCAGCGGCTGGGTGCTCTGGCCCTCCGTCCTGCTCGGCGTGCTGCTCCTGTCGCTCCCCACCGCCGCCCTGCGCGCCCAGCTGATCGCCCACCGCGGGGTGGACACCCGGGTGGTGATCACCTCGGCCCACAGCAGCAAGGACAAGACCGGCAAGGTCAGCTGGAGCTGCGGCATCCGGCGCGAGGACGGGCAGCCGCTGCCGCACGGCACCATCGAGGGCATCGGCTGCTCCCGCGGCTCCGTCGGCCAGACCACCACCGTGCTGGCCGACCCGGACGGTTGGGCCCCGCCGGCCACCCTGGACGACGACCTCTCCTTCAGTGCCGCCGGGGTCTGGGTAGCGGGCGGGGTGGCCGTCCTCTGGATGGGCCTCACCTTCGGCGCGGCCCATCGGACCCTCCGTGGTCGGAAGGCCTGACCCATGACGGCACGCGAACCCCGACCGGCGGAGCCGACCGGCAGACGCGCGAAACTGCCTGGTGCCCCGTGGCCTGCGGGGATAGCGTGACGCCGTGAACGAACTGGTGTTCCGGGGCAAGGACCTGTTCCGCCCCTCCAAGTCGCACTTCATCGGCGCGATCTGCTTCGCGGTCATCATGGTGTCGGTCGGCGTCCTGCGCTCCGGCCCGGTGTTCATGGCCTGGTCGCTGGCCTCCGTCGTGGTGCTGTTCGTGCCGGTCTACTACAGCTCGTGGCGGGGGTGGAGCCGGGTCGGGCCCGACGGGGTCACCATCTGCTGGGGCTTCGGGGCCGGCCGGACGTACTCCTGGCAGGAGATCCGCTGGGTCGACGTCCGCGAGACCCCGCTCAACAGCGTGGCCGGCAGCGGGGGGACGGCCCGGGCCGCGCGGATCTTCACCACGAGCGGGCGCCGGCGCTCGCTGCCGGGCCTGGCCTGGAGCCCGATGTACCCGGCCGAGGACTTCGACGTGAACGTCGGGCGGGTGCGCGACTGGTGGGAGTCGTGCACCGAGGAGGCGCAGCGCGTCCGGCCGGCGCGGCAGCTCCGGGACCGGCTCACGCCGACGAAGGCGGCGATCATCGCCGTCGTCCTGATCATGGTGGTCGGCTGGTTCGTGATCGCCTCGCGGTACTGACCGCCTTTCACCCCAAGGCAGTTGAACGGGTGCGTCGCCGGTCCGACCGGTGGCGCACCCGTCGTCGTTCGTGCCGCCGTCAGCCCCGCAGGCCGTCCAGCAGCGCGAGGGCGTCCTCGACCGAACCCGCCGGGTCGGCGACGGGGTAGAGCACACCCCGGACGGTACGGCCGGCGTCGAGGACCAGGGTGAGCCGCTTGAGGCGCTCGACGCCGGCGGCGCGGAAGGTGGGCAGCCGCAGCCCGGCGGCCAGTTCGAGTCCGGCGTCGGAGAGCAGCGGGAACGGGAGCCGGGCGTGCTCGGCGAACGCGGCCAGCTGGTCCGGGCGTTGGGTGCTGACGCCGTAGACGGCGGTGTCGCGGGCGGCGAACTCGCCCATCCGGTCGCGGTAGGTGCAGGACTCCAGGGTGCAGCCGGGCGCGCCGGGGATGTCGCCCCAGCCAGGCGGGTGGTCGGCCCCGCCGGGCGCGTAGGCGCCGGGGTAGCAGTACAGCACCGTCCAGGCGTGGTCGGCGGCGACCGGGTCGACCGCGGCGCCGGTGGCGGCGGTGAGTTCCAGGGCGGGCAGCCGGTGGCCGGTGAGGGCCGTGACCCGGCGGGTCTCGGCGGAGTCGGGGGTGCTGGTGGCGGAGAGCGTGCCGTCGCCCAGGACGTAGCGCCCGCCCCAGTCCTGGAGGGCGACCAGCACCGGCAGCAGTCCGCGGCCGCGCTCGGTCAGGTGGTACTCGTAGCGCGGCGGGTGCGGGTGGTAGAGCCGCTTCTCCAGGACGCCGTCGGCGACCAGCGCCTTGAGGCGCTCGGTGAGCACCTTGCGGCTGATGCCGAGCGCGTTCTGCAGGGCGTCGAACTGGTGGATGCCGCCGGCGACGTCCCTGATCAGGAGCAGGGTCCAGGTGTCCCCGACCACGGTCAGGGCCTGGGAGATCGCGCAGTCGGGGTCAGCCGCTTCCGTGTGCCGCATGATCACCCATTATAGTGAGTTCCCAAAAGGAACTCACTCGGTCTCGCGACCGGTGACGCGAAGGGGTGGACGTGACGACGCAGACGGTGGGCGGCGCGAGAACGACGGACCCGGACGGCGGTCGGGGACGCGGTAGCGGGGCGGGCAGCGGTAGCGGGGCGGCGGCGTTCTGGCGCTACTGGAGCGCCTCCACGGTCAGCCGACTCGGCGACCAGGTGACCACGGTGGCCCTGCCGCTGATGGCGGTCGTCACCCTGCACGCCTCGGCCTTCCAGGTCGGCCTGATCACCGGCGCCGCCTACGTCGCCTGGCTGCTGATCGGCCTCCCCGCCGGCGTGCTCGTCCAGCGGCTCCCGCTGCGCGGCACCCAGGTCGCGATGGACCTGATCCGCGCCGCCGCCGTCGCCTCGGTGCCGCTGGCGGCCGCGCTCGGTGTCCTGGCGCTGCCCCAACTGGTCGTGGTGGCACTGCTGGTGGGCTTCGCCAGCGTCCTGTTCGACGTGGGCAACTCCACCTTCCTGCCCGCCGTCGTCCCCAAGGAGCAGCTGACCGCCCGCAACAGCCTGGTCTCCGGCAGCATCGCCGCCACCGACCTGGCCGGGCCCTCGCTCGGCGGCGTGCTGGTGCAACTGGTCGGCGGCGCGGCCTCGATGCTGCTGGACGCCGTCAGCTACCTGACCTCGGCCGCCCTGCTCGGCAGCCTGCCGCCGGTCGGCCCGCCCGCCGCCCGGCCGACCGGTGGCACCGGGATGCGCGAGCAGATCCGCGAGGGCTGGCGGTTCGTCGCCCGGCACCCGGTGATCCGGCCCTGCGTCGCCGACGCCACCGCGGTGAACTTCGTCTGCGGCGGGCTGATGACGCTCACCCCGGTCTTCCTGATCCGCACCCTCGACGCCCCGGCCGCCGCCGTCGGCGCCCTGATGGCCACCGGCGGGCTCGGCAGCCTGCTCGGTGCCGCCGCCACGCCCCGACTGGTGGCCCGGTTCGGCAGTGCCCGGGCCCTGCGCTGGGCGGCGGCGGTCGCCACCGGCTTCGCCCTGCTGCTCCCGCTCGCCGGGTCCGGCTGGGCCACCCTGGTCTTCGCCCTCGGCAACGCCGGGTTCTCGGCCGGGGTCGTGGTCACCAGCATCGTCACCCGCACCCACCGGCAGACCGAGACGCCCCCGGAGCTGCTGTCCCGGGTGATGGCCACGGTCCGCTTCGTCTCCTGGGG
Organism: Kitasatospora sp. NPDC127060; assembly: GCF_042724935.1. Lineage (NCBI taxonomy): Bacteria > Bacillati > Actinomycetota > Actinomycetes > Kitasatosporales > Streptomycetaceae > Kitasatospora > Kitasatospora sp. NPDC127060. The sequence continues at coordinate 66,236 of NZ_JBHXEG010000017.1, read as the reverse complement.
CGCCATCCCGGTCGGCGCCCTGGCCGCCGGCACCGCCGCGGCCGCCTGGGGGCCGCGCACCGCGCTGCTGCTGGTCGCGGTCGTCAGCGTGGCGAGCCCGCTGATCCTGCTGGCCGGTCCGATCCGCCGGATGCGCGAGCTGGCCTGAGGTCGGGCCGGGCCGGCCGCGGGTCCGGCGTCCCGCCCCGGTGGGCACCGTACGGCCGGCACGGTGCCCACCGGGACGGTGGGTCCACGAGGCCCCCTGAAGGTCACCTGGTCGACCGTCCGGAAGGCTCCGTCGGTACCGGTGCCGGTGCCGTGCCGGTGCAGCGGACCTGGAAGCGGGCGGCGCCGGTTCCGGACTGGCCCTACTCGTACAGCCGCCGGAGCCACTCGGCCAGCAGCTGCTGCTCGGCGGCGGTCAGGGCACCCTGCTCGGGCAGGGCGGAAGGCCGACATCGGCCACCGCAACTGGGAACGGCTCACCGCCCGAGGTGTCCGAGGTGTCCGCCCCATCCGAGCCGCCCGCCCCGCCGGGGCTGCCCGCCCCGCCGGAGCTGCCCGCGTCGACCGCCCCGCTCAGAGCCCGCTCGGCCAGGCGTAGTCACTCGGCACGGTGACCGAGGCGTTCTCCGCCGCCGTGCCGTACACCAGGGCGATCTCGTCGTGGGCGTTCAGCCGGATCGCCGCCGGGTCGCCGGCCACCGGCTTGCCGTCGACGTACGCGGTCAGGGTGTGGGTGGCGTCGGTGCGCAGCCCGCCGAGGTGGTCGGCGGAGACGGAGACCTGCCACTCGGTCAGGAACTGGCCCAGGGTGAAGTCGGCGCTCACCGGCGACTCGACGTGGATGACGCCGCTGGGGTCATGGGTGTGCAACGGGCTGATCCGCTGGGCGCCCTCGTCGATGCCGACCAGTGCGGGCACCGTCACCGGCTGCCCGTCGGCGTAGACGTCGAGGTGGGCGTGGATGTGCAGGGCGGTGCCCTCGGCGCCGAGCATCGGCAGCCCGGCCGCCTTGACGGCCGCCGCGACATCGGCGGGCGCGTCCCAGGGCGGCGGGGTGGTGCGGCCCTCGGCGGTCGTCCGGGGGTGGGCCGGGACGCCGCTGGGGCTGGAGGAGCTCTGGTTGGTGGCGATCACGACGGCGATCCCGCCGATCACGACGAGCACCAGCAGGCCGATCAGCCCGCCGACCAGCCATCGCCGGTCCCGGGCGTGCCGGGCCTCCGCGGCCCGGAGTGCCGCGACACGGGCCTTCCGGTCTGAGGGCCCCGGTTTCTGCGCTGACATGGCTGCCGGCCTCCTCGTCCGAGGCGGTTCCTCCCTTCAGCCTCGCAGAGTCGGCCCGACCGGGCGCGCCGAGCCGGGGCCGGCCGCAACTGGTGACCGGACGGCCACCGTCGGTGTCCGGGACGGGCGTTCGGCGCCACCGAAACGGCCTCGGCCCCCACGAAGGGGGCCGAGGCCGGTGGGGCCTGTCGTCGAACTCCCGACTGCGGGAGTTCGAGGACAGGCCCCGGGGAAGGAGCGCGGTCAGCGCTGGCCCGGGTAGCCCTGCTGCCCCGGCTGACCCGGGTAGGGCACGTTCGGTACCTGCGGCGGGTACGGCTGGGCGGGCGGCGGCACCTGGGCACCCGGCTGCGGCGGGTACGGCTGGGCCGGCGGGTAGGCCTGCGGCGCCTGCTGCGGCGGGTACGGCTGACCCTGCTGCGGCGGGTACGGCTGCTGCGCCGCCGGCTGCGGGTACGGCTGCGCCGCCGGCTGTGCACCGAAGCCCGGCTGCTGCTGGATCATCTGCTGGCCGGGCATCGGCTGCCCCATCGGCTGACCGGGCATCGGGTAGCCGGGCATCGGGTAGCCCTGGTTCTGCGGCGTGTCGAAGGGCTGCGAGCTCTCGTCGATCGACCCGGGCGGGAAGGCGGCGCTCAGCTGGTCCATCTCGGCCCGCCAGATGCGGTGGATGTTCAGGCGCACCGGCTTGCTCTCACCCGGCATCTGGAGGTACATCGAGCTCCAGATGCTCGCCCGCTTGACCCGGCTGACCGGGAAGGCGTGCCGCGGGTAGGCCGCGACCACGTCGCCGGGACGGTTGTTCCAGCGGTTGGCCGAGTTGACCACCACGTGGCTGTTGGTGAGCGTCAGGAAGTAGTACCTGCGGGTCAGCACGATGATCAGGCCGACGAGCGGAATCTCACCGAGTGCGGCGGCGAGCCACGGGCTGGGCCCGCTCTCCGCGTGCACGCAGGCTATGAAGGTCTCCCCGGGAGGCGCGACCTGCGCGAGCTTCTCGATGACCTGGGCCTTCTGCTTGGCCCGGAGGAATGCCATGTCTTCTGTACCTCTTACCCCGTCTTGTCCGCCGGCTCGGTGCGGCGGGAAATCGGCTGAGGTTAGCAGGTGGTGATGACACTTCGAACACCAGCGCCGCCGGGGCCGGCGACGCCCCGCCGGGCGGAGGACCGGCGGGGCCGAGTCGGCATACGGAGCATCCGCCGGACAGGCCCTCGCGTTCGCCCCGGGCTCGGCGGCCGGGCGGTCCGGCGCACCGCGACGCGCGGTTCAGTGCACGGTGGTGAGGGTGAAGCCCTCCGGTGCCGAGAGGGTCGAGCCGGGCGTCAGCGTCCCGGTGAAGCTGTCCTTCACCCAGGACGCGCCGAAGGTCGAGGCCCAGGCGTTCAACAAGATGGGGGCCGGGCTTCGAGGACATCAGGGCCATCGCCGAGGAGAAGCAGCCCCCGGCCGCACCGGGCCGCCGCCTGAGTACCCGCACTCAGGCGGCGGCCCGGCGGTGCTCAGGCGTGGGCGGCGGCGCACTCCGGGTGGCCCCAGCTGGCGCCCACCTTGGTGATCTTGTCGCCCTTGGCGTACGGGCGGCTGCACGGGCAGGTGCCCGGGAAGCGGGCGTTCAGGGTGCGCGAGGTGCCGCTGCGCTTGGCGCCGCCGCCGGCGCCGCCGCCGCTGCCGCTTCCGGCGGCGGCGGGGCGGGCGGGGCGGGCCTTGGGCGCCTTGGTGGCCGCGGCCGGGTCGGGCACCGGGAGGTCGGCGGCCGTCCCTGCGGCGGCCTGCTGGGTACGGGCGGCGTCGCTGGCGGCCTGGTCGGCGATGGCGTTCAGCGGGTCGCCGTCCACCTGGTGGGCGGGGACGTACACGAAGGTGACGTCCCGGCCCTCCAGGAGTTCGTCGATCCGCTGGATCAGCTCGCGGTTGGCCACCGGCTTGCCCGCGGCCGTCTTCCAGCCGTTGCGCTTCCAGCCCTTGAGCCACTTGGTGACCGAGTCGCGGGTGTAGGTGCTGTCCAGCCGGACCTCCAGCGGCACGGCCGGGTCGGTGGCGGACAGCAGCTGCTGAAGCGCCGTCAGCTCGCCGATGTTGTTGGTGCTGTGACCGAGCGGCCCGGCCTCCCAGCGCTGGGGCGCCCCGGCGCTGTCCGCGACCACGTAGGCCCACGCCGCCGGGCCCGGGTTGCCCTTGGCCGCTCCGTCACACGCTGCAATGAGTCGTTCCACCATGCCCCCGATCATGCCTGGTCAGGCGGCCCGGAGCCAAAGTGGGTCAGAGCCGAAGCGGGTCAGAGCCGAAGCCGTCAGAGCCGCAGGAGCGGGAGCAGCAGCGCGGCGGACCAGCTGAAGTTGGTGGAGTTGCGACCCGCGCCGGTCAGCGGGTCGTAGTTCTCCCGCACCGGCCCGTCGCCGCTCAGGCCCTCGGCGGCGGCGAGCAGGCGTTCCACCGCCCGGCGGGCGTCCTGGTCCCAGCCGTGCCGGCGCAGGCCCTCGATCGCGAAGTAGGTCTGGTCGAGCCAGGCCAGGCCGCGCCAGTAGCCGGCCGGGTCGAAGGACGGCGAGCTGCGGGCCACGGTCGGGAAGGGCATCGGGGTGCCGAACTCCTTCGGGTCGAGCAGCAGGCTGCGCACCGTACGGGCCTGGGCGGGGGCGGCGCTGCCGGACCACAACGGGACGGCGCCCTCGATGCCCCGGCCGCGGGCGGTCAGTCGGGCGCCGGTGGCGAGGTCGGTGTCATGGAACCAGCCGGTGGCCGGGTCGTACATGGTGGCGCGGATCGCGGCGTCGATCCGCTCGGCCCCGGTGCGCAGCCGCTGCGCGCCGGGGCGGTCGCCGAGTTCGGCGGCGATCAGGGCCAGGTGGCGGTGGTCGGCGGCGAGGTAGGCGTTGAGGTCGACGGAACGCTGGGTGAGCGACCAGCCGAGCAGGGTGCCCCCGGCGTCCCGGTTGGGGACGACGGTGGCGGCGTCGAAGCGCGGGGCGTTGTCCATGCCGGACTCCCAGGCCGCCGCCTGCCGACAGTCCTCGGGGGCGGCGTTGGCCGGGTCGACGGTGGCGCCGTACTCGCACAGGCCCTCGCCGAGGTGGTCCCGGGTGCGGTACCACCAGTCCTGGTAGGCGGTGAGCTTGGGCAGCAGTTCGCGCAGGAAGGCCCGGTCGCCGCTGCGCCGGTACACCTCCCAGACCGCCCAGGCGGCCAGCGGGGGCTTGGAGTTGCGTTCGTTCCAGTTGCCGCCGCCGGTGGACGGGTCGTTGTAGAAGACGCAGTCCGGGACCATGCCGGCGTCCTGGGGGCGGTCGGGCGAGTCCGGTCCGATCTGGTGGTCGAAGACGGCCCGGATCTGGTCGGCGGCCAGGCCGGGGGCGAACAGCGCGGTGCCGACGGCCTGTTTCCAGGTGTCCCAGGCCCAGACGCCGCTGAACCACTTGTCGGACAGCGAGGGGGTGACGGCGTCGTGCCGGATCCGCCCGGCCGGGCTGCGCCAGTTGGTGACCAGGGTCTGCACGCACTTGACGGCGGTGCGGCGCCGGGCGGCGGGGACGCCCTCGGTGGCGCGGGCCAGGTAGCCGGCCCAGCGGGCCCGCCCGGCCGCGGCGGTCCGCTCGGGGGCGCGCAGCGCCACCTCGGCCTCCCGAGCGGCGCGGTCGTACTCCTCGGCGGTGAAGGTGTAGCTCTCGGTCCAGTCCAGGGTGCGGCTCGCCCCGGGCGACAGCCGTACGGGGTCGGTGAGTTCGGTGCGGTGACCGTCGCCACTGAGCGTGATGCGGACCGGCTGGGCGTGCCGGACGGCGAACCGCTCGGTGCCGTCGGTCAGGTAGTCCCAGGTCCGGCGGACCTTGGCGAAGCCCACCTCGATGCCGCGTTCGCCGGCTCGCAGGTTTGGCGCGTCGCGCTGGGGGCCGTCGGCGGGGCGCAACAGGGTGCCGGTCCAGGCGACGGCCAGGGTGCGGGCGGCTCGGCCGGTGTTGGCCAGGCGGGCGCGGAGCAGGGCGGTGCGGTTGCCGGCGAAGCGCAGTTCGAGGGTGAGGGTGAGGCCGTCGCCGAGCGCGTAGGACTGGCGGAGCAGTCCGGGCAGGGCGGTGAGGGCGGGGGCGCCGCCGGCGCTGAGGTCCAGGGGTTTGCCCCGTTCGGTGAGCTGGAGGCGGGTGAGGCCGTCGCTGAGCCACCAGGGGTACTCCTGGGCGAGGTACAGCGGGCCGGTGAAGCCGCCTGACTGGTCGCCCGGGCGGGGCAGGGCGTAGGCGTGCCAGGCGCCGAGGTCGGCGAAGACGGTGATCGGGTTGTTGTCGCCGGGGTAGGCCTGGGTGGGGGTGCCGTGCAGGTCGAGGACGTCGGCGTAGCGTTCGGCGTCCAGACTCTCGGCGTCCAGGCTCTCGTCGTCCAGGTTCTCGCCGTCCAGGTTCTCGTCGTCCGGCTTCCGGGCGTCCGGCTTCTCGTCGGGCTGGGCGGCGTGGGCGGGCGGTGCGGCGAGGGTGCCGGTGGCCGTCAGGGCGGAGGCGGCCAGGAAGCGGCGGCGGGTCAGCGGGTTCATGCGCGCTCCCCGGGGGCTGGCAGGCGGAGGACGGCGGCGCCGAGCGGGGCGAGGGTGAGGGCGGCACCGCTGGCGGCGCCGGTGAGCAGGTCGGTGCCGGGGCGCTCCAGCGGCACCCGGCGGTCGGCGGGGCCGTGGTTGAGCAGGAAGAGGTACTCGGTGCCGTCGGCGGCGCGGCGGCGGGTGGCCTCGACGCCCTCGGGCAGTCCGGGCAGTTCGGGGCCGGCGCCGGCCTCGGCGAGCGGCAGGTCGAGCACCCGGGCGACGTCCGGCCCGAGGTGGCAGCCGAGGTACCAGGCGCTGCCGGCGCCGTGCCGGTGGCGGGTGACGGCGGGGCGGCCGGTGAGTTCGCCGGAGGTGTAGCGGGCGAGGGTCTCGGCGCCCTCGGGTTCGATCCACTCGCTCCAGTGCACGGCGTGCAGGTCCTGGTCGTCGAGCCGTACGGAGGTGGTCCCGCCGTCCGGGATCGGCCAGTGCTCGTCCACGACCAGGCCGAGCAGTCCGCGCAGCGGGCCGGGGTGGCCACCGGGGTGGATGTGGTCGTGCCGGTCGGTGATGCCGCTGAAGGGGCCGCAGACCAGTCGGCCGCCGTCGTGGACGTAGGCGGTGAGGCGGTCGGCGGTGGCGGTGTCGAGCAGGTAGAGGTTGGGGGCGATCAGCACCCGGTAACCGTCGTACGGCGCGCTGGGCGGGAGGAAGTCGACGGTGGTGCCGCGCCCGTGCAGGGCGGCGTACCAGGGGCGGAGCAGGTCTAGCCAGCGCATCCGGACTGAGGGGTGGTCGTCCAGTTCCAGCGCCCACCAGCTGTCCCAGTCGAGCAGGATCCCGACCTGGCCGCGGAGCCGGCTGCCCGCGACCTCGCCGAGGCGGCGCAGTTCGGCGCCGAGGGCGACGGTCCGGTGCCAGCCGTGCGCGGCGGTGCCCCGGTGCGGCAGCATCGCGCTGTGGAACTTCTCGGCGCCGGCCACCGAGGCGCGCCACTGGAAGTGCAGCACGCCGTCGGCGCCGCGGGCCAGCGCCTGGAGCGACCAGAGGCGGTACAGGCCGGGGCGTTTGGGGACGTTCACCGGGCGCCAGCTGACCGCGGAGGGGGCCTGTTCCATCAGCAGCCAGGGCCGGCCGGCCTTGAGGGAGCGCATCAGGTCGTAGTTCATGGCGGCGTTGACGTGGGCGTACGGGTCGGCCGGGTCGGGGTAGGCGTCGTCGGAGACGAAGTCCTCGTGCCGGCTCCACTCCCAGTAGTCGAGGGCCTTGAGCATCGACATGAAGTTGGTGGTGACCGGCACCCCGGGCGAGAGTTCGTCGAGGACGGCCTTCTCGGCGCGGTGCAGGGCTAGCAGGGCGTCCGAGCAGAACCGACGCCAGTCCAGCAGCTGGGTGGGGTTGACCGGGCCGGGTGCGGCGCGCGGCGGCTCGACCTGCTCGAAGGAGTCGTACCGCTGGGACCAGCAGGCCGTGCCCCAGGAGCGGTTCAACTCCTCGACGGTGCCGTGGCGTTCACGCAGCCAGCGGCGGAAGTCGGCGGCCGACCGGGCGCAGAAGCACTCCTGGACGTGGTCGCCGTACTCGTTGTGGATGTGCCACAGGGCGAGCGCGGGGTGGTCGTGGTAGCGCTCGGCGAGCCTGCGGGTGAGCAGGACGGCGGCGGCCCGGTAGACCGGGGAGGAGGGGCAGTAGTGCTGACGGGAGCCGAACTCCAGCCGGACGCCGTCGGCGGTGACGGGCAGCAGCTCGGGGTGGGCGCGGACCAGCCAGGCGGGCGGGGAGGCGGTGGCGGTGGCCAGGTCGACGGCGAGGCCGTGCCGGTGGGCGAGGTCGAGCAGCCGGTCCAGCCAGCCGAAGTCCCAGCTGTGGGCGTCGGGTTGGAGCCGGGCCCAGGAGAACACGCCGACGGTGACCAGGTTGACCCCGGCCTCGGCCATCAGCTTGACGTCCTCGGCCCACACCTCCTCGGGCCACTGCTCGGGGTTCCAGTCCCCGCCGTACAGCAGGCCGGGCACGCGGGTGAGTCGGTCCATGCGGGTGTCATCATCCCTTCAGGGCGCCGCCGAGCAGGCCGGCCACGAACTGCCGCTGAAAGAGCAGGAAGAGCACCATCAGCGGGAGGGTGGCCAGGAAGGAGCCCAGCATCAGGCCGGAGTAGTCGACGTGGGTGAGCCCGGTCAGCGTGTTGAGCGCGACCGGGACGGTGTACCTGTCCTGGGTGTTGAGCATCAGCAGCGGCCAGATGAAGCTGTTCCACTGGCCCATGAAGGTGAAGATGACGAGAGCCCCCAACTGCGGCCGTACGCACGGCAGGACGATCCGGTAGAAGGTGCGCAGCTCGCCGGCGCCGTCGATCCGGGCGGACTCCAGCAGTTCGTCGGGGAAGTCCAGGAAGCTCTGGCGCATCAGCAGGATGCCGAAGGAGTTGGCGAGGAAGGGCAGGATGACGGCCTGGTAGCTGTCGATCCAGCCGAGGCTGGCCATCATCTGGAACAGCGGGACCAGCAGCACCTGGAGCGGGATCATCATGGTGGCCAGCACCAGGCCGAGCAGCAGGCCGCGGCCGCGGAAGCGGTACTTGGCCAGCCCGTAGCCGCACATGGCGGACAGCAGCGAGCTGAGCAGGGTGTGCACGACGGCGATGCCGAGGCTGTTGAGCATCACCCGGCCGAAGCCGATGCTCTGCTGGAGGTGCGCCAGGTTGCGCAGCAGTTCGCCGCCGGGCAGGAACGGCGGTGGGGAGTGGAAGAGTTCGGAGCTGCTGTGGGTGGCGGCGATCAGCATCCAGGCGAAGGGCAGCAGGCTGACGACGGCGCCGAGGGCGAGCAGGGTGAGCACGGCGGCGCGGCCCAGGAGTCTTCCGCTCATCGGCGGCGTTCCCTTCCGTAGAGCCGGAACTGCAGCAGCGAGACCGCGGCGATGATCAGCACCACCGCCCAGGCGATGGCGGCCGCGTAGCCGAAGTCCAGTTGCTGGAAGCCGACCTTGTACAGGTAGACCACCGGGGTGAGGGTGGCGTCGCCGGGGCCGCCGCGGGTCAGCACGTAGTTCTCGTCGAAGAGTTGGAGGGTGCCGATGGTGGAGGTGATGACGCAGAACAGCACCACCGGCCGCAACTGCGGCAGCACCACCCCGGTGTAGGTGCGGACGGTGCCGGCGCCGTCGAGGGCGGCGGCCTCGTACTGGTCACGGCCGATCGCCTGGAGTCCGGCCAACAGGATCACGGCGTTGTAGCCGGTCCACCGCCAGGTGACCGAGCCGATCAGTGAAATCCTCGCCCAGGTGGGCGAGTTGAGCCAGTCGACCGGGCCGAGGCCGAGCGCCTGGAGGGCCTGGTTGGCGAGGCCGCCGTCGGTGCGCAGCAGCACCTGGAAGACGACGGCGTAGGCGACCAGGGTGGTGATCGCGGGCAGGAAGAAGACCGCCCGCCAGCCCGAACGGAAGCGCAGCCAGGACTGGTTGAGCAGCACCGCGAGCACCAGGGCGAGACCGATCATCACCGGCACCTGGACGACGAGGATGAGCCCGGTGTTGGCCAGGGAGTGCAGGAAGGCCGGGTCGTCCAGCAGCCGGCGGTACTGGTCGAGGCCGACGAAGACGTCCACGCCGTCGCGGCGGGCGGTGAGGCTCTGGTAGAGGCTGGCACCCAGGGGGTAGGCGAAGAACAGGGTGAACAGGGCGGCGGTGGGGCCCGCGAACAGCCAGGCGGCGGTGCGCGGGCGGCGGTGCCCGCGGGCCCGGGCGGCGCGGGCGGCGGGCTTGCCCAGGGTGGCCGGGGCGCTGCTGGTCATGGCGCCCGCCCCTAGGTGACCGTGGGGCGGCCGGTCGCGGTGGCGATCTGTCGGGCGGCGGAGCGCAGCACGGTGCCCGGGTCGGCGCCGTTGTGGAGCACCTGGTTGACGGCGGTGGTGACGATGTCGCCGGCCTTGGAGTCGTCGGAGGTGCGCTCGACGCCGGGGATGGTGCGGGCGAGGTCGGCGAACAGCTTCATCGCGGGCTGGCCGCCGTAGTAGGGCGAGGGCTGCTGGAAGTACGGGTCGTCCAGGGCGGGGAGGTAGGCCGGGAAGAGGCCTTCGTGCTGCATCATCGAGGCCTGATTGGCCTTGTCGGCGAGCAGGTGGGAGAGGAAGGCCCAGGCCGTCTCCGGGTTGCCGCTCTGGGTGGTGACGCACAGGGTGGAGCCGCCGCTGTTGGAGGTGCGGCTGCCGCCGGGGGTGAAGGCGGGGAGCGGGACGACGCCGAACTTGCCGGAGAGGTCGGCCATGTCTCCGGTGAGGGTGCCGTCCCACCAGGCGGCGATGGGGGTGGTGGCGGCCTTGCCGTCGTGGGTGGCGGAGACCAGGCCGTCCCAGCCGTCCTCGAAGTCGACCAGGCCGCGGTCGACGAGCTGTTTCAGCAGGGTGAGCGCGCGCTCGGCGGCGGGGGTGGCGACGGCCACCTTGCCGTCGGTGAACCAGGACTGGCCCTGCTGCTGGAGGAGTTGGGCGAACACGCTGTCCTTCTTGGCGTCCAGGATGAGCAGCTTCCTGCCGGTGGCGTTCTTCAGGGTCGTGCCGGCGGTGAGGTAGTCGTCCCAGGTGGCGAGGCCGGCGGGGTCGATGCCGGCCTGCTGGAAGTGGTCCCGGCGGTAGAACAGGGCACACGGCCCGCTGTCCCAGGGCAGCGCGAAGACCCGGCCCTTGGCATCGGTGACGGTGCGCCAAGTGGACTCGGCGAACTGGGGCTTGAGGCCGGCGGCCCGGCTGCTGAGGTCGACCAGGGCGTTCGGGAAGTTGCCGAGGTAGCTGGGGAGCCGGCTGCCCTCGACGGTGAGGATGTCGGGCAGTCCGCTGCCGGCACCGAGGCCGACGGTGATCTTGTCGTAGGCGTTGTCGTAGCCGATGTCGACGACGTCGACCATGGTGCCCGGGTGGGCCTGTTCGAAGGTCTTGCCGAGGCGCTGCATGGCCTTGGCCGCGACGTCCCAGGACCAGACGGTGATCTTCCCGCCGACGGTGGCGCTCGGGCTGCCGCCGAGCTGCCTGGCACTCGGCCCGCCGGCCCCGCCGGTGGCGCAGCCGGTGGCCCCGGTCAGCAGCAGGGCGCCGCCCGCGAGTCCGGCGCCGAGTAGCCGGCGGCGGTCCAGTCCCGGGCCGGATCCGCGGTGTCCGTAGGTGAGTTGGGGGTCTTTTCCGGGCCGGGTTGGTGCGGACATCTTGCCTCCCGACTGGTGAATGCCGAATGCTGTATACAGAACTCAGCATGCACAGTGCCGTCAAGGCTTCCGACCGAAATCGCGGAAGGTGACAGGATGCCCGCACGCGTTCCCCGGACCCACCCGTACATCCCCAACTCGGCCCCGGACGTACGAGATTCGATGCTGGCGGCGATCGGCGCCAAGGACGTCGAGGAGTTCTACGCCGACATCCCCGCCGCGCTCCGGCTCGACCGCCCGCTGCGGCTGCCCGCCCCCTTCGAGTCCGAGGCCCGGCTGGTGGCCCACCTGGAGGAACTGCTCTCCCGCAACTCCGCCGTACCTCCCGGCCGTTCCTTCCTCGGCGCGGGCTGCTACCGGCACCACGTGCCCGCCGTGGTCGACGAGATCGTCAACCGCAGCGAGTTCCTCACCGCCTACGCCGGGGAGCCGTACGAGGACCACGGACGCTTCCAGGCACTGTGGGAGTACCAGTCGCTGATGGCCGAACTGCTGGCCGTCGACGTCGTCAACGTGCCGACCTACGACGGCTTCCAGGCCGCCGCCACCGCGCTGCGGATGGCCGGCCGGGCCACCGGGCGACGCCGGCTGCTGCTGGTCGGCGAGATCGACCCGGACCGGGTGTCCCGGATCCACGACTACGTCCAGGGCGTGCACCCGGTGCAACCCGTCCCCGCCCGGCCGGAGGCCGTCCGGGTCGCACTCGCCGACGGCGACGTGGCCGCCGTCTACGCCCAACTGACCGACTTCAGCGGCCGGATCGACCCCGAGCTGCCGGAGTACGTCGAACTCGCCCACGCGGCAGGCGCATTGGCCGTGGTGCACGCCAACCCGATCAGCCTCGGCGTGCTCGCCCCGCCCGCCCGGCACGGCGCCGACCTCACCTGCGGCGACCTCCAACCGCTCGGCATCCACCCGAGCTACGGCGGCGGCAACGCGGGCTTCATCGGCTCGGCGGACGACCCGCGCCTGGTCGCCGAGTACCCGAGCCGACTGTTCGGCCTCACCCCGACCGAGGTGCCCGGCGAGTACGGCTTCGGCGACGTCGCGTACGAGCGCACCTCCTTCGCGCTGCGCGAGGAGGGCAAGGAGTGGGTCGGCACCGCTGCCGCCCTGCACGGCATCGCCGCCGGGGCCTACCTCGCCCTGATGGGCCCGCACGGCATGCGCGAGGTCGGCGAGACCGTCCTCGCCAACACCGCCTACGCCCGGCAGCGCCTCGCCCGGGTGCCCGGGGTGGACCTCGCCGACCCGCAGGCGGTGCACTTCGCCGACTTCACCGTGCGCTACCCCGGCGGCCCCGGCGCCACCGAGGTCGCCGCCGCCCTGCTCGCCCGCGGCCTGCACGGCGGCACCCCGGCCGGGCCGCACGAGGGCCGCTACTGCGTCACCGAGCTGCACACCCAGGCCGACATCGACCAGCTCGCCGACGCGCTTGAGGAGATCGTGAAGTGACGGAGCATCAGAACACCACCGGAGCGCGGATCTCCCCCAAGCCCGCCCTGCGCCGCTTCCACCAGGCCCGCTGGGACGAGAAGCTGGTCTTCGAACTCGGCGCCCCCGGCGAGCGCGGCGTGCTGCCGCCGCTACCCGAGCCCGGTGTCACCGCCGCCGTCGGCGATCCGGCCGAGCAACTGCCCGCCGCGCTGCGCCGCACCACCCCGGCCGCACTGCCCGAACTCGGCCAGCAGCAGGTGCTCCGGCACTACCTGCGGCTCTCCCAGGAGAACCTGGGCGCCGACCTCAACGTGGACGTCGGCCAGGGCACCTGCACCATGAAGTACAGCCCCAAGGTCAACGACACCTTCGTCCGGGACCCCCGGATCGCCGCCCTGCACCCCGCCCAGGACCCCTCCACCGTCCAGGGGGTGCTCGAACTCGCCCACCGCCTGGAGCAGTTGCTCAAGGAGATCTCCGGCATGGACCGGGTCAGCCTGCAGCCCGGGGCCGGCAGCGCCGCGATCTGGACCAACGTCTCGGTGATCCGCGCCCACCACGCCGCCCGCGGCGAGGCCGCCCAGCGCGACGAGATCATCACCACCGCCTTCTCCCACCCCTCCAACGCCGCCTGCGCCAAGACCGCCGGGTTCAAGGTGATCACGCTCCATCCGGACGCCGACGGCTACCCCGACATCGAGGCTTTGCGCGCCGCCGTCGGCCCCCGCACGGCCGCCCTGCTGATCACCAACCCCGAGGACACCGGCATCTACAACCCGCGGATCGCCGAGTTCGTCCGGATCGTGCACGAGGCCGGCGGCCTGTGCGCCTACGACCAGGCCAACGCCAACGGCATCCTGGGCATCACCCGGGCCCGCGAGGCGGGCTTCGACCTGTGCCACTTCAACCTGCACAAGACCTTCTCCACCCCGCACGCCTGCGGCGGCCCGGCGGCCGGCGCCTGCGGGGTCACCGCCGAGCTGGCCCGCCACCTCCCGGGCCCCACCGTCGAGTTCGACGGCGAGCGGTACCGGCTGGACGACGCACGGCCGGAGTCGATCGGCAAGATCCGCCCCTACCTCGGCGTCGTCCCCAACCTGGTGCGCGCCTACGCCTGGATCATGTCGCTCGGCGCCGAGGGCCTGCGCACCGCCGCCGAGACCGCCGTACTCAACAACAACTACCTGATGCACCGGGTGAAGCAGATCCGCGGCGTCAGCGTCCCGTACGCCGAGGGGCGGCCGCGGGTCGAACAGGTCCGCTACAGCTGGCAGCGGCTCAACCAGGACACCGGCCTGCACAGCGAGGAACTCGGCTACCGCGCCGCCGACTTCGGCACCCACTACTGGACCAGCCACCACCCGTACCTCGTCCCCGAGCCGATGACCCTGGAGCCCACCGAGTCCTACTCCCGCGCCGACCTGGACGAGTACGCGGCGATCCTCGCCGAGGTGGCCCGCGAGGCCTACGAGGAGCCGGAGACCGTCCGCACCGCGCCGCACCGCTCCACCGTGCACCGGATCCGGCACGAGCCGCTGGACGACCCGGACGTCTGGGCCGTCAGCTGGCGCGCCTACCGCCGCAAAGTCCTCGGCGAGCAGCCGTGACCGGACCACTGGTCGGGCTGGTGGTCAACCCGGTCGCCGGACTCGGCGGCCGGGTCGGCCTCAAGGGCAGCGACGGCGCCGACGTCCAGCGGCGGGCGCTCGCCCTCGGGGCCCGCCCCGAAGCCCTGCACCGGGCCGAATTGACGCTCGATCAGCTTCAGGGGGTCGAACTGATCACCGTGGCGGGATCGATGGGCGCGGCGGCGGCCGCCGCGGTCGGCCGTACCGCGCGGGTGGTGCACCGACCGTCCGGTACGTCCACCACCGCCGCCGACACCCGGGCCGCGGTGCGCGCCCTGGTCGCGGCCGGCGCCGGACTGTTGCTGTTCTGCGGCGGCGACGGCACCGCCCGGGACGTCCTGGACGCCCTCGGCCCTGACCCCCGGGTGCCCGTGCTCGGCATCCCGGCCGGGGTCAAGATGCACTCCGGCGTCTTCGCCGTCCACCCCCGCGCCGCCGCCGAGGTGGCGACCGCCTGGGCGCGCGGCGCCGCCCGGCTCGAAGCCGCCGAGGTGGTGGACCGGGACGAGGTGGCGCTGCGGGCGGGCCGGATGCACACCCGGCTGTACGGCCGGCTGACCGTCCCGGTCCTGCCCACCCGCGTCCAGCAGCGCAAGACCGGCAGCGGCGGCCCCGACCCGTCCACGATCGACGGGATCGCCGCCGAGGTCGCCGACCGGGTCGGGCCCGACGGGCTGCTGCTGCTCGGTTCCGGCAGCACCACCCACGCCGTCGCCACCGCGCTCGGCGCCCCCGGCGTCAGCCTCACCGGCGTCGACCTGCTCCGACTACGGCCCGACCGGCCACCCCTGGTCCTGCTCCGGGACGCCCGCGCCGACCAGCTGCGCGACCTGCCCGGCACCCCCTGGACGGCCCTCTCCCCCATCGGCGGCCAGGGCTTCCTGCTGGGCCGCGGCAATCAGCAGCTCACCCCCGAACTGCTGCGCGCCACCGGCCGGGAACGCCTGCTGGTCCTCGCCACCGAGGCCAAGCTCGCCGCCCTCGCGGGGCGCCCGCTGCTGCTGGACACCGGCGACCCCCGGCTGGACGATGCCCTCTCCGGGCACGTCCGGGTGATCACCGGCCGGCACTCCAGCGCCGTCTACCGCCTCACTCCCTGACCGCCTGACCGCCTGGCCTCCGCACTCCCTGACCGCCTCACTCCTGACCTTCCGAACCGCCGACCAGCCGCCCTCCGACCGTCCGAACCGCTGACCGCCCGAACCCCTGCAGAGGAGCCCCCATGATCGACCTCCACGGCAAGCGCGCCCTCGTCACCGGCGCCGCCTCCGGCATCGGCCGGGCCACCGCCGCCCTGCTCGCCGAACTCGGCGCCGCCGTCGTCCTCGTCGACCGGGACGCCGACCGCGGCGAGCAGGCCGCCAAGGAGACCGGCGGCACCTTCGTCCACTGCGACGTCGCCCGGCGCGCCGACTGCGAGCGGGCCGTGCGCACCGCCGTCGCCCGGTACGGCGGCGTGGACGTGCTGTTCAACAACGCGGGCATCATCCGCCGCTCCACCGTCACCGAGATCACCGACGAGGACTGGGACTTGGTGATGGCCGTCAACGTCCGCTCGATCATGCTGCTCAGCGGCCTGGTCGTCCCGCTGATGGCCGCCAACGGCGGCGGCAGCATCATCAACACCGGCTCCGGCTGGGGCATCAAGGGCGGCGGCCGGGCCATCTCCTACTGCGCCTCCAAGGGCGCCGTGGTCAACATGACCCGGGCGATGGCCATCGACCACGGCCCGGACAACATCCGGGTCAACTGCGTCTGCCCCGGCGACACCGACACCGGCATGCTCGCCGAGGAGGCTCGCCAACTCGGCGAGAGCGCCGAGGCGTTCTACGCCGAAGCCGCCGACCGCCCGCTCGGCCGGATCGGCCGGCCCGGGGACATCGCCCGCACCGTCGCCTTCCTGGCCAGCGACGCCGCCGCCTTCATCAGCGGCGCCGTCATCCCCGTCGACGGAGCCGGAACCGCCTGACCGGCCGCGCCGTCCGGCCTGACGAGGCGTCCGGCCTGACGAGGGGTCGGACGGCGGCCGGTACTCTACGGGACGAACGAGGAAGGGAAGCCCGATGGCGATCGAGCGGCGCCCGCTGCGCGAGCAGGTGAAGGACGAACTGCTGGAGCAGCTCGGCCGCGGCCGGTTCACCCCCGGCGAGTCGATCAACGAGGTCCAGCTCGCCGACGAACTGGGCGTCAGCCGGACCCCCCTGCGCGAGGCGCTGATCAGCCTGGAACGCGAGGGCATCATCACCAGCGAGCGCGGCAAGGGCTTCCGCTTCGCCCCCACCGGCAGACAGGAGTTCCTCGACCTCACGGCCATCGTGATCGCCCTGGAGTCGCTCGCCCTGCGCACCTCCGACCCCGCCCACCTGTCCGCGATCGCCCCCCGGCTGCTCGCCGAGGCCCACGCCTTCTCCGCGCCCCAGGCCCCGCACGGCACCATCGAGCGCTACGACGACGCCTGGCACGCCCTGCTGCTCTCCGGCTGCGCCAACACCCGGCTGCGCGAGATGATCGACTCGCTGAAGCTCACCCTGCACCGCTACGAGCGGGTGGTGGTCGGCGACCACGAGATCCTGGAGCGCGCCGCCGAGGAGCACGAACGGATCGCCCAGTGCCTTCTGGACGGCGACATCGAGCAGGCGGTCGTCGCGCTGGAGGCCAACTGGACCAGCGGGATGGAGCGCATCCTGGAACGCCTGGTGGGCACGCGTTAGGCGTGAGGCGCACGGGGTTAGGCGCGAGGAGTTCGGCGCGAGGCCGCCCTAGAGCCTGTCTCCTCGGTGGGGCCGGTGCGGCGGTTAATGGGTTGCGGGGTTCCCGGGCGGGGGTGTCGGATCCCGGGCATGACAATTGTGCTGGGGACGCCGGCCGTGGCCGGGGTGCGCGAGGCCATGGGCGCGCTGCGGGAGTGGCAGTGCGACGGAGCGCCGATGCAGCTGCATGCGGGGGACATCGGCTGGAACCACCGCTTCGGAATGTCCGAGACGGCCGCGGTGGTGCGGACCTGGAGCCGGGGCGGACGGATTCTCGCCGTCGGGATGCAGGACACCCCGACACTGCTGCGGATGACGGTCGCCCCCGACGCCTTCCGGGACGAGGACCTCGCGCGGCGGCTGGTCGCGGACGTCTCGCTGCCCGAGCGCGGTGTGCTGCCGGAGGGGGAGGTGGCCATCGAGGCGCCGTCGGGCCTGCTGCTGCACGACCTGCTGACCAAGGAGGGCTGGGGCGTCGACGAGCCGTGGACGCCGCTCTTCCGCGACCTCACGGAGCCGGTGGAGGACCCCGGCGTGCGGATCGAGACGATCGGCCCCGAGCGGGCACAGGACTTCGCCGAGGTCCTGCGGTCGGCGTTCGGCACCTCGCGGCCCACGCGCGAGTACTGGCACCGGATGGCGGCGGGACCGTTCTACGACGACGCCCGCTGCCTGGGCGCCTACGACGAGCGGGGCGAGCCGGTGGCGGTGGTCACGGTCTGGTCGGCCGGCCCGGGGAGGCCGGGGCTGGTCGAGCCGATGGGCGTCCACGCGGCCCACCGCGGCCGCGGGTACGGCCGAGCGATCACCCTCGCTGGGGCGGTCGCGCTACGGGAGGCGGGCTCGTCGAGCGTCCGGGTGTGCACCCCGAGCTCCAACGTCGGTGGCGTCGCCACCTACAAGGCGGCCGGGTTCGGGGCGAGGCCGGAGGTTCGCGACCGGATCCGCACGGCCTGAGGCGGGTGCTGCTGCCGGCCGGTACGTGGCCGGTGGCGGCACCCGCCTCAGGGGTGGGCGAAGAGAAGTGGTGCGGTGGGCCAGGGCCCAGGTGCGTTCGGCCTCGAAAGCCACGCAGGAGCCGCCGACGTGCGGCCTGGCCGGGTACTCCAGGCCGCACGCCTGCGGCCCGGAGGCGCACACTGGCGTTCAGCTTCACCCACCCCTGCGTCGAGGCGCCCCACGCCTCCTGGACCCACCTCGCCGACGGCGCTGCCGCCGGGTGGTCGGCGACTACCTCGCCGAGGGGTTCTGGCGCTCCACCGACCCGCAGGCCGTCCGCCGAGCGGGCAACGGGCACCGGACGCTCTCCCGCTACCTCACCGCACTGCTCGGCGCCGGCTTCGCGCTGGAGGCCGTCGCCGAGCCCGCGCCGACCGCGGAGATGACGGGCCGCCAGGCCCAACGCGCCGGACTGCCACCGTTCCTGGTGATCAGCGCCCGCGCGCTCACCCTTCCCGCCACCCGCCTGCGGGCCCGGTTGTCAAGTTGACGTAACGTCAGACCTTGATGGCAGCAAGCGTGACGACGTACGAGAAGAGGTACCGACATGACCAACCCAGCACACATCGCCATGGTGAACATCCCGGCCCACGGCCACGTCAACCCCAGCCTGGACGTGATCCGGGAGCTGGTCGCCCGCGGCCACCGAATCAGTTACGTGAACGACCCGTCGTTCGCCGAGCAGATCGAGGCCACCGGTGCCCGGTTCGTGCCGCATGACACGGGCCTGACGGTCCTCCAGGGGGCGGCGGTCGCGCCCGGGACCAATGTGCACGGCATGATCTTCGACGAGGCGCAGGCGATGCTGCCGCGGCTGCGGGAGGTGTTCGAGGACGACCGGCCCGACCTCGTGCTGTACGACTTCATGGCGTACGCGGGGCGGGTGCTGGCCGACGACTGGGGCGTGCCGTCCCTGCTGGTCTCGCCGTCCAGGGTCGCCCGGGGGGACTTCGACGCGGAGCCGTTCCGGACGATCATGAAGGCCCTGGAGGCGGACGGTGTCACGGAGCGCTTCACGCGGTGGCTGGCCGACAACGGGGTGGCGCCCCGCGACATCTTCACCTACATGATGCGGCCGGACCGCGGGATCTCGCTGATCCCGCGGGCGCTCCAGTCCGGGATCGAGGAGGTCGACCCCGAGGTCTTCTCCTTCGCCGGTCCCTGCCTGGACAACCGGGAGCACCAGGGGAGTTGGACCCGGCCGCAGGGCGCGGAGAAGGTGCTGCTGGTCTCGCTCGGCTCCGCGTTCACCCACCAGCCCGCCTTCTACCGCGCCTGCCTGGAGGCCTTCGGCGACCTGCCCGGCTGGCACGTCGTGCTCCAGGTCGGCAAGGCGACCGACCAGGCCGAGCTGGGCCCGATCCCGGCCAACGTCGAAGTGCACCCGTGGGTGCCGCAGCTCGCGGTGCTGCAGCAGGCCGACGCGTTCATCACCCACGCCGGGATGGGCGGGTGCAGCGAGGGCCTGTACTGCGGGCTGCCGATGGTCGCGGTGCCGCAGGCCGCCGACCAGTTCGAGAACGCGGACCGGCTGGTCGAACTCGGCGTCGCCCGCCGCGTGGACACCGACCAGGCCAGCGCCACCGCGCTGCGCTCCGCCGTACTGGAGCTGACCTCCGACCCGGCGGTGGCGGCCCGGCTGGCCGAGCTCCGCACGGAGGTCCGGGCGGACGCCGGTGCGTCCAGGGCCGCTGACCTGGTCGAGGCCGCGCTGGTCTGACCGTGCTGACGGCCCGGCCGGGCTGAGGGCCTGACCGCGCCCACGGCCTGACCGCGCCCACGGCTTGACCGGGCCCACGGCCTGATCACACGTCCGCCACCGCCCGCCATGCCGGGCGGTGGCGGAGGTCACCGGTTACCGTCGGCCGCCGGTGCGGCGGCCCGGCGTCACTTCAGGTGCCGGTCGTAGAACCGGCCGCCGTCCTCCAGCTCGAACCACGGGGTGCCGACGTGCCCGCCCAGGTTGGCGTGCATCGTCTTCTCCTTGCTGCCGAAGGCGTCGAAGAGGTCCAGGGCCCGCTGCCGGGGGTTCCCCTCGTCGTCCCACTGGAGCAGGAACAGCAGCGGGATGGTGACCTGCCGGGCCTCCTCGCGCTGGGCGCGGGGCACGTATCCGCCGGCGAAGAGGCCGGCGGCCGCGATGCGCGGATCGGCTACCGCCAGCCGGATGCCGAGGGCGGCCCAGCCCGAGTAGCCGACCGGGCCGGCGAGTTCGGGCAGTTCGAGCAGGGCGTCCAGGGTGGTGCGCCATTCCGGGACGGCGCCTTCGACCAGTGGGCCGACGAGGGATTCGAAGATCTCGTCGACCGGTTCGCCGGCCTGCATCGCCTTGCGGAGGTCGGCGCGGGCCTGGTCGGCCGCGGCGGAACGGGGCCGGTCGCCGCACCCGGCGGCGTCGATGGTGGCCACGGCGTAGCCCTGCGCGGCGGTGTGCCGGGCCCGGGCGACCAGCCGTGGCTCGCGTCGGGGCAGGCCGTTGTTGTGGGCCATAAGGATCAGCGGGGCGGGTGCGGATCCGGTCGTCCACAGGCTGCCGGGGGTCTCGCCGAGGGTGAATTCGCGTTCGAGGACGCCGTCGTCGTGGCGCTGCTCGGAAGTGAACTGCATGGTCGTGCCTTTCGGGAGTGCACTGGAACGGCGCTCCCGGACGACCTACCGCCCGACCGTGACCCCGGAGGGGAGCACCCATGTCGTTACTGCGTTCACGGGTACCACCTCCTCGTTCTCTCGCACGGCCTCCGGAAAGGTAGCACCGGTCATCCGGGGCCGCCAAAGGGTTTTCCGCGTGGCCGACCGGGGCCCGCTCGCCTCGACCTCCACCTGGCGCACAGCCAGGTAAGGCTTATCTTGCGTTCCGCTCGCCTGGCTCCTCGCCGCGCTGGCCGGCATCGGCGTCGCCGCCTACCACCCGCCCGCCACCAAGCAGGCCCGCACCGCCGGCGGACAGTCCCAGCGGGCGATGAGCCTGTTCTCCGTCGGCGGCACGCTCGGCGCCTCGCTGGCACCGGCGCTGGTCACCCTCGTGGTCGGCTCCTACGGCCTGGGCGGCAGCTGGCTGCTCGCCGTCCCGGCACCGGCCACGGTGGCCCTCGCGCCCTCCGTGGCGGTTGCCCTGGCCGGGGCCGCGGCATTCGGACGGGCGATGTTCCTGCCGTTCGCCCCGCAGGTGACGCTCGCCCAGGACTACCTGCCCGGCCGGCCCGGCACCGCCAGCGGACCGACCCTCGGACTCGCCGTGTCCGTCGGCGGCCTCGCCGCGCCCGCGCTCGGCGGGCCGGCCGACGCCCACGGCCCGCGGACCGTCCTCGCCCTGGTCCTCGGCGTCCTGGCGGTCGCCCTCGCCTGCGCGCTGCGCCTGCGCGACCGGGTGCTGCCGCCGCCGGTCCCGGAGCAACTGCCCGAGCCGGTGACCGGGGCTGCGGCGGCCGGCGGGCGTCAGGGCCGGCCCGGCGGATCGAGCCCGCCGCGCGCGTCAGGCCCGGAAGGCGGCGAGCAACTTGTCGGTGAGGCGGTCCAGGTAGTCGGGGGCGGTCGGAGTGTGGACGACCGCGAGGCGCCAGTAGAGCGGGCCGGCGAGCAGGTCGAGGGCGAGCTCGCGGTCGACGTCGGCGGGGAGTTCACCGCGGCCGACCGCCCGCTCCAGGAGTTCGGTGGCCTTGCCGCGGCGGGTGTCGCGGACGGCGGCGAACAGCGCCTCGGCCAGTTCGGGCGTGCGCCCGCCTTCGGCGATCAGGTCGGGGATGATCCGGGCGGGCAGCGGCTGGTTCAGCGCGCCGGCGACGTCGGCGAGGAAGGCCAGGACGTCACCGCGCAGGGTTCCGGTGTCGATGGTGCCGGAGGCGTCGACGGCGACGGCGGAGACCAGGTCGACGGTCATCTCCAGCTTGGACGCCCAGCGGCGGTAGATGGCGGCCTTGCCCGCGCCGGCCCGTTTGGCGACCGCCTCCAGGGACAGCCGGGCGTAGCCGACCGCCGCGAGTTCCTCGAAGAAGGCGGCGGCGATCGCCTCGGTGACCGAGTCCTGGAGGACCGGCCCGCCGGGCAGCCTGCGGGCGGCAGACCGGCCGGGCGCGGAGGCGGGGGTCGGCGGCTGGGGCGCTGCGGAAGAGCTGGGCATGCCGCCGAACCTACACGAGGCGGAACGGTTGCGTCTCGACTGGGCGGGGTCTATCGTCGATCCCGAAGGCGAGACGGACCCGTTCCGTCTCGACTAATGGTTCCGTCTCAACCACCCGGGGTGCACCATGCGATTCCTGTACGAGGACGAGTCCTTCTCCTTCGAGGCGCTGCGCGCGGTCGGCTTCGCCAACGACGGCGGCGCCGACCTGGGCGAGGTCCTGACCACCCTCCGCAAGGTCGGCGAGGGCGACGAGGAGGCCTGGCTGCGCGAATGGAAGGGCACCGCGCAGCGCGTCCACACCGTCGGTACCAGCGCCCTCGCCGCCGGCCACCGGGTCAGCGCCCGCGAGGCCCTGCTGCGCGCCTCGAACTACTACCGCACCGCCGAGTTCTACCGCCGCGACGACCCCGCCCACGACCCCGAGGTCAAGAACCTCTCCGCGCTCTCCCGCGAGACCTTCGCGACCGCCGCGGGGCTCCTGGACACCCCGGTCGAGGCCGTCCGCATCCCCTACCAGGACACCACCCTGCCCGGGTACCTCTTCCTCGTCGACGACTCCGGCCTCCCCCGCCCGACCGTCGTCTTCACCGGCGGCTTCGACTCCACCCTGGAAGAGGCCTACTTCGTCATCGGCGCGGCCGCGCTGCGCCGCGGCTACAACGTGCTGGCGTACGACGGACCCGGCCAGGGCGCCGTCCTGCGCGAACAGGGGCTGGTCTTCCGCCCGGACTGGGAGGCCGTGGTCACCCCGGTGGTCGACTACGCGCTCACCCGCCCCGAGATCGCCCCCGACCGGATCGCGCTGTTCGGCTACAGCCTCGGCGGCTACCTCGCCGCCCGCGCCGCCGCCCACGAACACCGGCTGGCCGCCCTGGTCCTGGACGACGGCCTCTACGACTACCACGAGGCCCACACCCGGCTGATGCCGCCGTTCCTGAGCGAGTGGGTCGAGACCGGGCGCGACGACCTGGCCGAGCCCGTCCTGGCCCTGCTCATGCAGGCCGGCACCAAGCTCCGCTGGGCCCTGCGCAACGGCGTGTGGACCTTCGGCGCCGACTCCGTCGCGGACTACCTCCGCAAGACCGCCGACTACACCCTCGACGGCGTCGCCCAGCTCATCGACTGCCCCACCCTCGTCCTGGACGCCGAGGACGACCAGTTCTTCCGCGGCCAGCCCCAGAGCGTCGCCGCCGCGCTGACCTGCCCCCACACCCTGGCCACCCTCCCCGAGGCCGAGGGCGCGGGCGAGCACTGCCACATGGGCGCCATGGCACGGTTCCAGCAGGTCACCTTCGACTGGCTCGACACCACCCTCGCCCCGGCCGCCGGGCCCTCGGCCTGATCCATCGGGGCCGGGCTCCGGTCATCCCCGCCCCCGGTCGAGGGCGACCGGCCGACGGCGACCGACCGCCCTCGATCAGCCGCCCTCGATCAGCCGCCCTCGATCAGCCGCCCTCGGCCAACGCGCCGAGGGCGGCGCCGAGTTCGGTGCGGCGAGTGATCCCCAGCGCCGCGTAGGTCTGGTACAAGTGCGCGCCGACGGTCCGGTGCGAGATGAACAGGCGCTCGGCGATCTGCTTGTTGGTGAGCCCGGAGGCGGCGAGCCGGGCGATCTCCAACTTCTGCGCGCTCAGCCCGTGCTGACCCGACCCGTCGGGTTCGGCCACGGCGAAGCCGGCCGCCCGCAGTTCCGTTCTCGCGCGGTCCGCCCAGGGGCGGGCGCCCAGTTCCTCGAAGGTCGCCAGCGCGGCGCGCAGCGGCGTCCTGGACTCGGTCGTCGCGCGGGCCCGGCGCAGCCGTTCGCCGTGGGCGAGCCGCACCCGGGCGTGGTCGAAGCGCCAGCGCTCGCCGCCGTGGGTCTCCAGGGCCAGGGCGAAGAGGCGCAGCGCCTCCTCGTCGTCCTCGGCGCACAACGCGGCCGAGGCCTCCACCAGCATGGCGTGCCGGGAGGAGACGGCGGCGATGCCGGTCTCCCGCATGGCGCGGACGTGCGCGGCGGCCTCCTGCCGCCGGTCGCTGCGCACGCCGGCCTCCACCAGGTGCGCGGCCACCCAGAGCGCGTGCGGGACGTGCGAGCGGAGGGTGCCGGCCGGGCTGACCGCCTCGGCGTGCTGGTAGGCGAGCGCGAAGTCCGCGCTGCCCAGGGCCGCGACGGCCGCGGCGTGGTGCGCGTAGTGCCCGGCGCAGGGCGCGCCGTGGCGGTCGGCCCAGCCGATGACCGCGCCGGCCGTCGCGAGGCTCTCGTCGGTGTGGCCCCGGGCGCCCAGGACGATGGCCTCGATGTACCGGAAGTACCAGGCGAAGGCGCTGTACCCGTGGTCCTCGCAGGCCCGCAGGCCCTCCCCGGCGAGGTCGAGCGCCTCGTCCCAGGCGCCGGTGAGGTAGTCGTCCAGGCAGAGGTGGATGAGGGCGGAGATGTAGCGCCGGGCCGGGCCGCCCTCGCGGCCGCTGCGCACCACCTGCCAGGCGGGTTCGCGGACCTCGCCGAGGCGGTCGAGGTAGAGGGCGCCGGTGCCGACCCGGGTGGTCCGCACCGGGTCGGCGCCGTCCCCTTCCCGGGCCCACTCCGTGTCCCGGGCCCGCTCGCTCCCGTCGGTCAGCGAGGCCGTGAGGGCGTCCAGTTGCCGGTGCGCGTCCGCGCCGGTGCGGGCGGGGTCGGAGAACGTCCGCCCCAGGACGGTGAGGATGGCCGGGGGCTCGGGGGTGAGGAGTTCCAGGGCCCGGTGGTAGGAGCGCCAGAGGTCCTCGTGGGCGCCGAAGAAGCAGATCACGGCGAGGACGTGCAGCGCGTCGACGAGCGCCTTGTCGTCGGCCCGGTACCGGTGGGTGCCGGCCGAGGTCTCGACGGCGGAGGTCAGCAGCCGGTGGGCGGCGGCCACGTCGCCGTCGCCGTTGAGCAGCAGCAGGGCCGAGGCCGTGGCGGAGTGCAGGGAGTCCTCGCCGGCCGGGGCGGCCTGCCGGGCGTCGTCCAGCAGGCGGCGGGCGCTGCCGAGGGCTCCGGTGGACTCCGCCCCCAGGTAGGCGGCCTCCCCGAGGCGGCGTCCCCGGTCCGGGCCCTCCGGGGTGAGCTCGGCCGCGCGGACCAGGGTGCGCATCGCCCCGGCGGCGTCACCCCGGCGCAGGGCGAGGCCGGCGGCGTGCTCCAGCACCGCCGCGACCTCCTCGTCCGGTTCCAGGGTGGCCTCGCCGAGGTGCCAGGCGTGGCGCTCGGGCCGGTCGGCCAGGGCGGCGGCCAGCGCCGCGTGGGCGGCCCGCCGTTCGCGGCTCGGGGCCCGCCCCACCACGGCGGAGCGGATGAGTGGGTGACGGAAGGCCAACCTCTGCTCGCCCTCCTCGATCCGGACCAGGCGCTCGCGCTCCACCGGCGCGAGGTCGTCCAGGCCGGGGCCGCCCCCGGGGTGGCGGGCGGCGGCCTGCAGCACCCGGAGGTCGCCGGTCCCCTCCAGGGCGGCGAGCAGCAGCAACTGCTGGGAGGCGGCGGGCAGGCCGGTGACCCGGGAGCCGAACAGCGCCTCCAGCCGGGTGCTCAGGGACGGCACCGCGGGAGACTCCGCGGTGCCGGGCCGCAGGGCGGTGGGCAGTTCCAGGAGGGCCAGCGGATTGCCGCCCGCCTCGGTCAGCAGCCGCTGGTGCGCGGCCCGGGAGAGCCCGGGGAACCGGCTCCGCAGCAGGCGGCCGGCCGACTCCTGGTCCAACGGCGGCAGGTCGTACGGGGGCAGGTCGTACGGCGGCAGGGTGCGGCCGTCGTCCGCCCCCGGCTCGCCGGGGCGCGCCGCCGCGACCAGGCTGACGCCCAGACCGGGCACCCGCCGGGCGACCGAGCCGAGCACCGCGGCGCTGGCCCGGTCGACCCAGTGCAGGTCGTCGACGACGAACAGCAGCGGCCCGCCGTCGGCGATCGTCTGGAGCAGCCGCACCACGGCGTTGGCCACCAGCAGGTGTTCCGGCGCCGGCCCTGGCGCGAAGCCGAGCGCCACCCGCAGGGCGTCCCGCAACGCGTCGTCAAGCTGCTCCAGCGCGCTCAGGAACGGGAAGAAGGCCTGGTTGAGGCCCGAGTATCCGCAGTGGGCCTCGAACTCCACGCCGGAGGCCCGGAGCACCCGGGCGCCGTCCGCGAGCGCGGTGGCCGCCAGCGCGTCCAGCACGGCGCTCTTGCCGACCCCGGCCTCCCCGGACAGCAGCAGCGCCCCGCCGCCCTCGCCCAGCCGCAGCCGATCGCCGAGCCGCCGCAGGTCGTCGTCCCGTCCGACCAACGAGCCCCCGGGTCCCGGAACGCCTTCGTCCGCCACCGCCGTCTCCCCTCCCCGAGGACCGCTCACCCACCCACACCCAGCAGCCGGATCCACCGAGGAAACCCCCGCACCGGCCTGAACGCCCTGGTCAGGTCCAGTATGACCGACCCGGAAGGGCCCGCTGCGCACTGGACCGCACGGCGCCCGGGCCGCCGTGCGACCGGACCGGGCGAGCCCTCGACCCGGCGTCCGACCGACTCTGGCAGCACAGCGGCTGGACCCGCGAGTCCACCGACCTCGCCCTGCCCTACGGCCCCGTGCCGTCCCGCCCCAGACCGTCGGCCGGCTGCGCCGCCGCTCGCCGGTGGCGGGCGCCACCTGCCGCTCCCGGTCCTCTCGGTGTGACGGGCTTCCACCGGTTCCACCGGTGACCTCCACAAGCCGCCCGCTCCGGCAAAGGAACGTCCCCCGGCTCCGGCCGTTCCCGGGCTCACCTGGCAGGATCTGCCGCCATGACGCACTACGGGACGCCCGGAACACCCGGGACGCCGGTTGCCGGGCAGTCGCACCGCCGGAACGGCCGGGCCGGTGCCCGGCCGGAGAAGCGGGGGAAGAACGACGCGCCGTGGCCACGGCGGCCGTTGCTGACGGCGTTGTGGATCCCGGCGGCGGCCGTGCTGATGCCGTTGGGTGGGGCGCTGGGGGCGTTCGGGGCGTGGTTCTTCGTCCCGTCGCTGGCGTTGGTCTTCGCCGGGGGGATCGGCCTGATCTACGCCGTGTTGTGCCTCTGCCAGTCCACGGTGCTGCGGTGTCTGGCGCTGGCGCCGCTGCTGGCGCCGCTGCTCGCGGTGCCGCTGATGAGCATGAACACCGTCCAGTCCACCGTGCTGTCGATGCGCGGCACCACCCACCCGGGCACGGTCGCCGCCGTCCGGGTGAGCCACGGCAAGACCACCAGCTACTCGTGCGCCGTGCGCTACGACGGCGCCCCGGGGCGCACCGAGTCCGTCAGGTGCGGGTCGGGCGACACGGTGGGCGAGCGGGTCTCCGTCACCGAGGATCCGGACGGCCTGGTGGAGCCGGAGTTCACCGACCTCGCGGAGAACCCGCGGTTCGACCTCGCCATGGTGGGCACCGCCGACGCCTCGCTGGTGGTGATCGCCGGTGTCGCGTCCGGCGTCGGTGCCCTGCTGTACCTGCTGCGCCGGCACCGGAATTCCGTTGCGGGGGCACCGGCCCGGCGGACATCATCCCCGGATGGAACTGGCTGAGCAGGAAATCGTCCTGGGTGAGGTGACACTGCGCCGTTTTCGCGGCGAGGCGGACCTCCCCGAGTTCTTCCGGGTCATCGAGGAGTCGCTGGAGCACCTGCGGCCCTGGATGCCGTGGGTCGCCGAGCACAGTCTGGCGAAGACCACCGAGTTCCTGGCCGAGCGGTCGGCGCTGTGGGAGAACGGCACGGACTTCACCTACGCGATCCTGCTGGACGGAGCGATCGTCGGCACCTGTGGACTGTTCCGGCGGGCGGACACCCCCGAGGACGGCCGGGAGATCGGCTACTGGCTGCATCCGGCCGCCACCGGCCGCGGCGTCGCCACCCGGACCGCCCGGGCGCTCACCGAGCAGGCCTTCCGGCTCCCCGGCGTGGCCTTCGTCGAGATCGTCCACGACCCGGCCAACCGGGCCAGCGGCGCCGTCCCGGCCCGGCTCGGCTTCACCCGGCACCTGCGCCGCCCGTCCGAGGCCATCGCCCCGGCGGAGACCGGCGAGGAGCTGATCTGGCGGCTCCACCGCGCCTGACGAGCCCGAAGGGGGCCCGACGGTCCGCTTCCGTGGGGGTGGCGTACGGACCGCCGGGCGGCGCCGGACGGACGGGACGATCCGGTCGGGCGCCGTGGGAACGAACGCGGCCGGAGACTCCCGTCCTCCGCGCGGAGCGCCCCATCTCGAACCCCGCGTGCCGGCCGCACACCCTCTGCCGCGGCCTTGCGCGTTCGTTCCCACGCCCAGGAGAGCGCTCGACGGGCGGTCGGATAACACTTTTCTGCTCCGGCTTCTCCTCCGGCCTCGTCCGCCGACTCTCTCCCCCGGCCTTCCCCCGCGGTTCGCCCCGCCCGTCCCCTCCCCCGTGATCGTCTACGCTCGGCTGGATGCGCGCGGCCGACCCGGGCCGCCGCCGAGCCCCGCCACCCGTACGACCAGGAGAACGAGCCCGTGTCGCACGCCCCCGTGATCCGCAGTGACGTCCCCGGGTCCTTCGCCCGGGCCGTCTTCCACGAGCGCCACCCCCAACTCGTCCGGCGGGTCCTCGACGCCCTGCCGTACGGCCCGGTCGAGCGGGCGGCGGTCGAACGGCTGCTGGCGGAGAGCACCGGCGGCGTCCTGGAGCCGCTGGGCGAGGACGCGGCGGACGCCGCCGAGTGGCGGCGGTGGGGTGCGGACCTGTGGGGCAGGCCGTGGGGCGAGGCGCCGTTCCTGTGGGCGGAGAGCTACTTCTACCGCCGCCTGCTGGAGGCCACCGGGTACTTCCGGCCCGGCGCCTGGCAGGGCATCGACCCGTTCGCACCGTTCAAGGACGCCGAGCTGGCCGGGGCCGCGGTGGACGGCGAACTGGCCGCGCTGAACGAGCTGGACGCCCTCCCGCCGGCCCGCCGGGCGGACGCGCTGCTGACCTCCGCGCTGTGGGGCAACCGCGCCGACCTCAGCTTCCAGCTCACGGCGCGGCCCGGCGCCGCGGCCGCCACCGAACTCCTCGCCGACGACCGCGCGCGGATCTGGGCCGGGCTACGGCGAGGCGAACGCGGCGGGCGGGTCTGCCTCATCGCGGACAACGCCGGCCGGGAGCTGCTGCCGGACCTCGTGCTGATCGACCACCTGCTGACCGGCGGACTGGCCACCGAGGTGGTCCTCTACGTGAAGCCGCAGCCGTACTTCGTGTCCGACGCGACCACGGCGGACGTCCTGGCCTCGCTCGCCCGGCTGCGCTCCGCGCCGTCACCGACGGCAGTGGCCGTCGGCAGCCGGCTGTGGCGGGCGATGGGCGGCGGCTCGCTCGTGGTCCGCACCCACCCGTTCTTCTGCGCGCCACTCCCCTACCACGACCTGCCCGCCGACCTCCGGGCCGAACTCGCGGGCGCGGCACTGACGATCCTCAAGGGCGACCTCAACTACCGCCGCCTGGTGGGCGACCGGCTCTGGCCCCCGACCACCCCGTTCCGGGACACCGCGGGCCACTTCCCCACCCCCGTGGCGGCCCTGCGCACCCTGAAATCCGATGTGATCGTCGGCCTGGACGCCGACACCGTCACCCGCCTCGACGCGACCGCCACCCCGTGGCGCACCGACGGCCGCCACGCCGTCATCCAGTTCTGCCCGTAGCCGTAGCCGGAACGCAAGGGCTGGCACCACGCCGACCAGGACACCGCCGCCCGGCCCGTCCGGGACGCGGCCTTCCAGGCCCGGCAGGCCCGGCAGGCCCGGCAGGCCCAGGCACCACAGTCTCGCGGCTCAGCCGCCCGCCCGACGACCCCACCCGCCCCCGGCAGCTCCCGGCCGGCGCGGCCCGGTACGGTGTGACCACCCGTCACCCGGTCACGCCCGCGCCGCGGGTGGGCGGGCCCGGGGCGAGCACGGAGGAGCCGACCCGCCATGGCCCAGCCCGAGACCACGGACCGGGGCCCCGCGCGGGCGCTCGTGTCGACCGCGCTCGACCGGGCCGCCGCCGTCGAGCAGCTCAACGCGTTCATCACGCTCGACGCCGAGCGGGCGCTCGCGGCGGCGGACCGCCGGGACCGCCGGGACGAGCGGGGCGGGGCGGCGCCGTGGTGCCTGGTCGTCAAGGACAACATCCATGTCGCGGGCCTGCCCAACACCGCGGGGACGCCCGGGCTCACCGGCTTCGTCCCGGACGCCGACGCGCCCGTGGTCGCGGCGCTGCGGTCGGCCGGGGCCATCGTGCTGGGCAAGACCAACATGCACGAGCTGTCCCTGGGAGCCACCTCGTGCAACCACACCTTCGGGGCCGTCGGGAACGCCACCGACCCGGCCCTGTTCGCGGGCGGGAGCAGCGGCGGCACGGCGGCGGCGGTGGCGGCGGGCGTGGCGGAGGCGGGGCTGGGCACCGACACCGGCGGTTCGGTCACCATCCCGGCCGCGCTCAACGGGATCTACGGGCTGCGCCCCAGCGCCGGGCGCTACTCCTCGACGGGGGTCACCCCGCTGTCGACCACCCGGGACACCCCCGGGCTGATGGCCCGCTCGCTGGAGCGGCTCAGCGCGCTGGACGCCCTGGTCGCCGGGGAGCCCGTGGCCGCCGGGGAGCCCGGGGAGCCCCTGGGCCCCCGGGCCGACGGGCGGCCGCTGCGGCTGGGGCTGCCCCGGCAGGTGTTCGCCGAGGACCTGGAGGGTCCGGTCCAGGCCGGCTGGGAGGCCGCCGTCGAGCGGCTCAGCGCGGCGGGGGCGCGGTGGGTCCCGGTGGACACGGCGCAGCTGGCCGAGGCCGACGCCCGGATCGGATTCCCGCTGGTCTTCGGCGAGTTCGCCGCCGCCCTGGGCCGCTACCTCGACGAGCACCGCGCCGGGATCGGCTCCGCCGAGGTGATCGCCGCGGTGGCCGACCCGGACATCGCGGCGCTGCTCGCGGCGACCGCACTGCCCATCGCCCCCGGGCACCCGGGGCCCGAGGGCCTGCGCCGGGCGCTGGACGCGCGCCGCGCGCTCCAGGGGGCCTACGCCGAGCTGTTCGCCGCGCACGGGCTGGACGCCGTCCTGAGCCCCACCGTCCCGGTGTGCGCCCGGCCGCTGCGCCGGTACGAGGACAGCCTGCCGCTCAACGGCCGGGCGGTGCCCACCTTCCACACCCTGATCCGCAACACCTCCCCGGCGGCCACCGCGGGCCTGCCCTCGGTGACGCTCCCGCTCCCGATCGACGGCTCCGCCCCGGTCGGTGTCCAGCTGATCGGGCCCCGGCTGGCCGACCGGGCGCTGCTGGCGGTGGCGGCGCGGGTCGACGCCCTGCTGCGCGCCTGACGGCCGCGCGCCCCCGGCTCCCCCGCACGCCCGGCCCGTGCCCCCGTACTCCGCCGGCCGGGCCCGCGGCCCCGGGGCGGGCCCCACCTCGGGGTACGAGTCCGTACGGGCGACACGAACCACCCGCGATTCCCCCGGACCGTTCGTGGGCCGGCCGACACCACGTCAGGAAGCTTGTACCGAACCGTCCCTTTCCTCATACTTCCGGACAGCGCCTGTCAGGGGCAGATCATCCCGTCCTGCTTCCGGAGAGCACCGGCCGGAGTCCGCCCACCGCCTGACCGCGCCTCACGGCCCCGAACCCGCCGGGGCCCCGCACTCCCAGGAGGAGCCCGGTGAGGACCATGCGCAGGACCACCCGCAGCGCCCACACCCCCCGGACCGCCCACACCCCCCGGACCGGTGCCGGGCGCCCCGGCCGGCTGCTCGCCGTGGCCCTCGGCCTGCTGACCGCCACCGCGGTCGCCGTGCCGGGCGCCGCCGCCGCGCCCGCCCGTGCCACCGCGGCCGAGCAGCTCGCCTCGGTGAGCGACGCGGTCGAGAACGCCGGGGTCGACGGCACCGCCTGGTACGTCGACGAGGACGCCGGCCGGGTCGTGGTGACGGCCGACAGCACCGTCCCCCCGGCCGGGCTGGCCAGGATCGCACGCGCCGTCGGCACCGACGCGCCCACCCTCACCATCCAGCGCGTCCCCGGGCGGTTCACCCCGCTACTGGCCGCCGGGGACGCCGTCTACGGCGGCCGGTACCGCTGCTCGCTCGGCTTCAACGTGGTCAGCGGCAGCACCCACTACTTCCTGACCGCCGGGCACTGCGGGAACGTCGCCTCCACCTGGTACGCGGACGGCGCCCACCGCACCCTGATCGGGCCCACCGTCGCCTCGACCTTCCCTGGCCACGACTACGCCCTGGTCCGCTACGACAACGGCGCGCTCGACCACCCCGGCGGCTTCACCTCCGCCCCCAACGCGTACGTCGGCGAGTCCGTCACCCGCACCGGGTCGACCTCCGGCACCCACAGCGGCCGCGTCACCGGGCTCAACGCCACGGTGCGATACGCCGACGGCGGCGTCGTCCGCGGCCTGATCCAGACCGATGTCTGCGCCGAGCCGGGCGACTCCGGCGGCCCGCTGTACGAGGGCACCAAGGCACTCGGTCTGACCTCGGGCGGCAGCGGCGACTGCACCTCCGGCGGGACGACGTTCTTCCAGCCGGTGAACGCGGCGCTCACCAAGTACGACGTCCACGTCTACTGACGCCCGAACAGCCGCCCCCCGGACAGACCTGAACGGCCGTCCGCCCACCGCACCCCAGGGATGCGGCGGGCGGACGGCCGTGCGGTGCGGTCACCGCGGGCGGGCGCTCAGCCCGCGTAGACGTCCTCGACGTAGCGGCCGGCCTCGACCAGGCCCTGCAGCCAGTCCTGGGCCTGCTGCTCGTCCGCGCCCGGCGTGTGCTCCCGGTAGAGCGTCCGGAAGGCCTCCCGGACGCCCGGCGCCATCCGGGCGCCGTCGCCGCACACGTACACCTCGGCCCCGGCGGCGAGCAGCTCCCAGACCTCCGTCGCCTCGGCCGCGATGCGGTCCTGGACGAAGCGCCGCCCGTCCTGCGGCCGCTCGCTGAACGCGGGCCGCATCGAGACCGCGCCGGCCAGCTCGGCCGCCTCCAGCTCGGCCCGGTGCAGGTAGTCGGCGTCCGGGGCGTCGCAGCCGAAGTACAGCAGGGCCGGGGCGAGGTCGGCGCCCTCGGCCCGCAGCGCCCGGCGGTCGGCGACGGCGCCGCGGAACGGCGCCAGTCCGGTGCCCGCCGCGATCATCAGCACGGGGGTGCGGTGGCCGATCCGGAACGCCTCCCGGCAGGGCTGCACCCTGGCCAGCACGGTGTCCCCGACGGCCAGCCGGTCCAGGTAGCCGGAGCCGGTGCCCCGGTAGGTGCCCCGGCCGGAGCGGGCCGGGGCGCTGAGCACCGAGACCATCAGGTCGACCTCGCGCCCTTCGCCCTCCCGCCCGGCAGGCGAGGAGGCGGGCGAGGAGGAGATCGAGTAGTGCCGGGGCCGGATCGGCGGCAGCAGCTCCAGCAGCACCGGCCAGCTCAGCGCCTCCCGCAGCGCCGGGTGGTCCTCGATCAGGTCGAGCAGGGTGCGCGGGTCGTCGACGGGCAGCGCGCGCAGTGCGGCCTGCTCGGGCGGGCAGGGGTTGAGCGCCGCCAGCGTGGCGCGCTGCTCGGCGGTCGGACGGTCCTGCAGCTCGACCTGGTGGGTGAGCAACTCCCGTACGGTGAGCGGGCGGTCGACGGCCAGGCCGGTGCGCCGGTGGGCGACGATGCCGAGCACCGTGTCCGGGTCGGCGCCGAACAGCCTGGCGGCGCGCTCGACCAGGGCGGGGTCGTTGGCCGGCAGCACGGTGAGGTGGTCGGCGGTCCGGTACTCGGTGCCCTCGGGCAGCGCCAGCCGGACGAGGCGCTTGACCCGGTGGTAGCCCGGGTCGGTCAGGCTGCCGACCGCGGTGACGGTCAGCTCGCTCATGCCGTGCCGGGTGGCCAGCGCGTGCAGCGGGCCGCCGACCAGCTCGGTCACCGTGTACCCGGCCTCCTCCCGGGGCCTGGTCACGGCCTCGGCGTCGCCGTACCGGGCCAGCAGCAGCCCGGCCAGCGCCTCGGTGAACTCCCTCACGGTGCCCGCGAGATCGCCGGAGGCGTCGGCCTCCGCGCGGTCGAGCAGCCGGGTGCCGCCGAGGGCGGCGAGCCGCTCGTCGATCAGGGTGGGGATGCGCTGGTAGGTGGCGGCGTAGGTGCGGTCGCCGATGCCGAGCACGGCGTACTCGACGCGGTCGGCCGCGCCGTCCGGGGCCTCGCACAGTCGGCGGACGAACTCGGCCGCGTCGTCGGTGGGTTGGCCGTTGTACGAGGCGGCCGTGATCACCACCAGCCGGTCGGTCGGCAGCCCGTCGGCGTACGCGTCCAACGCGGCGGTCTCCGTGTCGCAGCCCAGTTCGGCGGCGGCGTCCGCGAGTTGGCGGCTGAAGTCGCGGCAGGCGCCGTAGTTGGAACCGTGCAGGAGCAGCAGTCCGGTGCCCTGGCGGACCCGCCCGGCGCGCTCTGCCGACTCGGTGGTCCCGCCCGTCAGGGTCGGCTGCGGGTGCCGGGCCGGCGGCGCCGGGGTGCGCGGGGCGAGGGCCAGGGTGAACCCGTCGGGCTTGATGGTGAGCGTCTGCTTGAGGGTCAGCCGGTAGCCGGCGTGGTCGATCAGCCGGTAGCGGTGGACCAGCATGCCCAGCAGCATGGTCGCCTCGTGCAGCGCGAACTGGCGCCCGATGCAGGCGCGTTCGCCGGTGCCGAAGGGCTTGAACGCGTGCGGCGAGCGGGCCGCCTCGCGCTCCGGGTCGAACCGGGAGGGGTCGAACAGCTCCGGGTTGTCGCCCCAGGCCGGGTCGCGGTGCAGCATCGGGGTGAGCACGAAGATCGGCGTCCCCGGGCGGACCGGGATCCGGCCGCCGAGCAGGGTCTCCTCGCGCGCCTCCCGGCTGAACTGGGGCGCCGTCGGCCACAGTCGCAGTGCCTCGTTGAGCACCTGCCGGGTGTACCGCAGCCGACCGACGTCCTCGTAGGAGGGCTCGGGGTCGGCCTGGTCGCCCCAGAGCGCGTCCACCTCCTGCTGGACCAGCCGGAGTTCGGACGGGTTCTTGGCCAGGTAGTGCAGCGCGAAGGACAGCGCGCCCGAGGTGGTCTCGTGGCCGGCGATCAGGAAGGTGATCACCTGGTTGCGGATGTTCTCCATGTCCAGCCGGCTGCCGTCGGCGGGGTGCACCGCGCCGAGCATCAGACCGAGCAGGTCCTCGGCCGGGCCGGCCTCGGCACCGCTCCCGGCCCGGGCGGCGATCACCTCGTCCACCACGCCGGCCAGGTAGTCGGCGTCCCGGCGGAACGCGGCGTCGCGCTCTCCGTGGTCCAGCTCGGGGTCGCGGGTGAGCTTGGTCATCGCCCACTCCAGGCAGCGCACCATCGCCTCCACGAACGGGTGGGGTTCGTCCCGGTCGAAGGAGCCGAAGTCGAAGCCGAACCCGGCCAGCCCGATGGTGTCCAGGGTCATCCGGGTCATGTCGCCGGGCACGTCCACGGTCAGCCCGGCGGCCGCGCGGCGGTCCCAGGACTCGATCACCCGGCGGGCCACCTTCAGCATCACCGGGTGGTAGGTGCGCATCGAGCCGAGCGCGAAGGCGGGCATCAGGATGTCGTGCGCCCTGGCCCAGTTCGGCTCGTCGTTGTAGGCGGTGAACAGGCCGTCCCCGGTGAACTCGCGGACGTTCTCCAGGGCCGGGCCGACGGCCTTGGTGAAACGCTCCTCGTCGGCCAACTCCTCCACCAGCTCCAGGCTGCTGACCATCAGGACCTCGCGGCCGTGCAGGCGCTGGAGGAAGGCCGAACCGTGTTCTCTGGCCAGTTCCATGGTGCGCAGCACCGGGACGCTGACCGGCGGCAGGTCGGAGATGTCCACCAGCGGGACGCCCAGGGCCCGGGGTGCGGCCTGACTCCCGGCGGCCCCGGTCACGTTCACGGCGTTCACGTTCACGGCGTTCACGTTCACGGCGGTGTCGCTCACGCTCACGGCCCCGCTCGGTGTCGCCGGCACGGCCTCGGTCGTGGTCTCGGTCATCGGTAGGTCCCTCCCACGGCGAAAGTTCTCGGTATCTCCACTCTCTGCCCTCGCCGGACGCGCCGGGTGGCGGTCACTACATGATTGTGTAGTCCCAGCGGCATCCGGAGACTTGCCCACGACCCGTCGGATCTGCCGGGGGCGGTTGCCGCGGGAGGAGAACGAGGGATGCGACCGACCGACGGCTGCGGTCCGGCACCGGACACCCGGCTGGACGCCGCCGTGACCTGGCGCAACCGGGCGCTGCGCCTGCTGGACCACAACCCGCTGCCCATCGCGGTGTGCGAGTGGGGCGGCCGGATCCTGATCGTCAACCGGGCGATGGCCGCCGAGTTCGGCGGACTGCCGGGGCAGTTGCGCAACCGCCGGATCCTGGAGTACTTCACCCTGCGGGACGGCACGTCCCTCCAGACGCTCGCCGAGGCGATCCGGCTGCACCGGCGCTCGCAGTACTCGGTCGGGGTCTCCTGGACGCCCGCGGGCGGCACCGAGCGGCAGGGCGAGATGACGGTCGACCTGGTCAGCGACACCCCGGAGCAGACCCCGAACCTGCTGCTCTCCCTGCGCGCCCTGGACGAACCCGCCACCCGACCCGCGCCGGCCCTCCCGACCCCGCGCCCCGAGGCCAGCCCGATCGAGGCCCGCATCCTGGCCGCCGCCGCCCGGGGTGCCACCACCGCCCGGATCGCCAAGGAGGTCGGCCTCACCCCGGACGGCGTCAACTACCACCTCACCCGGCTCTCCCGCCGCTGGCACCTGCCCAACCGGACCGCCCTGGTCGCCCACGCCTACGCCCTCGGCGTCCTCGCCCCCGGCACCTGGCCCCCGCAGCCGGCCCCGCCGCACTGACCGGTACGCCCCGGGGCCCGCGAATGGACGCACCTGACTCGCCGTCACCCCCGGCGCGTGGTCTCGTAAGGCGCATGATCACTGCATCCCCGGCCCGCCTGACCCGCCTGGCCGTCCCGCTCGCCGCCACCGCCGTCCTCCTCCTCGCCGGCCCCGCCCCCGCCTGGGCGCTCCCGGCCGACGTCACCGCCGAGCAGTGCCAGGAGGCCGGCGGCACGGTGCAGGGCGGCGGCTACTGCGTGGGCGCCGTCGGCGAGGACCAGTGGGGGGCGGACATCGACGGGCAGGGCATCGCCTGACCGACCTCCCGACCCTCCCCCGGCCCCGGAACCGGGCCCAGGGCCTGTCCGGCGGACCCTGCCGGACAGACCCTCGACGTCACCGTCCTGTCGGCGGAATGTCGCGGACCGGTAAAAGCACCACCCCCTGCCCCACCCCCGCGCTGACCAGCCGCTACGCTCTGGGCCGCGCCGCGCCACGGGGGCCGGCGGATCCACCACGGGGGGACCCACAGTGCGCTACCTGGTCCGCGACCGCATGTTCGCCTTCCACGAGGAGGCCTGGATAGAGACCGAGCACCGGGAGAAGCTCTACCGCGTGAACCGGAAGTTCTTCCGGCTGCGCCGCACCTTCGCCCTGGAGGACACCCGCGGCGAGCACGTCGCGAGCATCGTCCGCAAGGCCTTCACCTTCCACCACACCCTGCTGATCAAGCAGGAGGGGCAGCCGACCGCGAAGGTCAGCAAGAAGCTGTTCAAGCTCTTCGGCGACCGCTTCAAGGTCCGCCTCGGCGACGGCCGCAAGCTGCGGATCAACGGCAACCTGTGGGACCGCGAGTTCGACATACGCCACGAGGGCACCACCCTGGCGCACGTGTCCCGCCGCTGGTTCACCGTCCGCGACGCCTACGCCGTCGACGTGCTGAGCCAGCAGGACGCCCTGCTCCTGGTCATCCTCGCGGTCTGCGTCGACCACGTCCTCCAGGACGCCAGGGGCGACCAGCTGACCAACCTCTGACGGGGGCTACCGCGCGCCCAGGACCGCCGGGTCCTCGGCGAGTTCGGCGAGCAGGGCGTCCAGCTTGGCCCGGTCGACCGAGGGCATCACGAAGACGTGCACGTAGCTGCGCCGGGTGGCCTCGTCGCCCGGCACCATCACCACGTCCTGGGAGGACAGCGACCACTTGGCCACCAGCTCCGGGCTCGGCTTGCGGAACCGCACGGTGACGGCGCCCGGGGTGCGGGCGGGCCAGAGCTCGACGCCCAACTCCCGCTCCATGGCGAACAGCCGCCGCTCCAGGTAGGCGGCGAGCTCCTGGGCCTCGCGGATCCGCGCCACCTGGTCGCGGTAGGAGTGGCGGGACAGGTGGTCCCAGAGGATCAGCGGCGAGAAGCCGTTGCGGGAGCCCGCGAAGGTGGTGTCCGGCGCGCCGATGTAGTCCGGCTGGGACGGCGGGGAGATCTGGTACTTGACCTTGGTCATGTAGATGCCGCAGGGCCAGGGCGCGCCCGCCCACTTGTGGCCGCTCATCGCGATCGAGGAGACCATGTCCACCTCGCCGTGCGCCGCGGTGGGCAGCCGCAGCCCGAAGTCGAACTCGGGCAGCCGGGCCTCCGGCGTCCAGCCGTACGCCGGGTCCTCCGCGGCCAGCCGCAGGAACGGCGCGTAGCCGGCGCCGAGCGCGCCGTCCACGTGGATCCAGAAGCCGCGGCGCACGTCCACCAGCGGCCTGCCCGTCTGCGGGCAGCTGCCGTAGACCACCTCGCGCTGCACCAGCCCGTACCGCTCGAAGATCGGCAGCAGGCGCTCGCAGACCGCGCGGACGTCGTCGTGGGCGCCCTTGAAGGTGCTGCCGAGGTTGAGGTTGACGAAGACCGGGTGGCCCTTGGCGGCGAAGAACTCGACCAGCACGGCCAGGGCGTCCACGTCTATCTCGCCGGGGCCGTCCCAGGACAGGCCGGACGGGCCCGGGCGGGAGGGCACCTCGGTGGGCCAGGTGCGCAGGCCGGTCGCCGGGTCGACCAGCGGGCACTCGTCGGCGTACTTCTCCAGGCCGACGGCGTGGAAGGTCTCCACGCCCAGCACGGCGACGGCCTTGGCGAAGGAGTAGTGGGTGTCCTCGGAGTAGAACGCCACCGGGTGGTGGGCGTTCGGGTTCCGCCGGTCGGGGTCGGCCTTGACGTAGCGCACGGCGTCGAAGGGCGCGGCCGGCGGCTGGATCAGCGCCTTGCCGCTCAGGTAGTCCCGGGCGTTCCACAGGGCGTACATGTTGCCCTCGGTGGAGCCCATGGACAGCATGTAGCCCCAGTAGGACTCCGGGTCGGCCGGGTCGTGCGGGCGCTCGGCGCGCCAGAGCTTCGCGTAGTAGTCGAGCACGGCCCGCTCGACGACCTTGGTGTTGGGCTTGTAGCCGCCGCTCTGGAACGGGTCGCCGAGGTTGTTGATGTTGTTCGGCAGGAAGCGGGCGAGGTCCAGCGCGGTGCCCTGCATGTCCTGGGTGGCCTGGTAGCCGACCAGGTGCTTGCGCTTGCGGGTCAGGTACTCGTCCACGGCGTCCAGGGCGCGCAGCCGGTGGTCGTCGTCCAGGCCGCCCTCGGGGAGGGCGAAGTCGCCGCCGTCCAGCTCCGGACCGGGGTCGACGGCGGTCGCGGCGGCGGGGAAGGCGGTCGGACTCATGGACAAAACGCTCCGGGGGGTGCGGGGACTGCGGGACGGGCCACCCTCGGTGCCGGTGACGACCGTCGGTAAGGATGGAACTTTCGAGCGCCCCGGGGAAGCCCCTCCGAAGAACATTCGGGCATGACTCGATCAGATTTGCGAATCTTCGGAACGGGCTGGGATCCTGGCAGGCATGCCGAACAATCCGCAGGCCCGCCGGGCACCCCTCGACGACGTCGACCGGGCGATCATCCGGGCCCTGGCCGACAACGCCCGCCTCCCGAACAACGCCCTCGCGGCCGCCGTCGGCATCGCCCCCTCCACCTGCCTGGCCCGGGTCCGCACCCTCCAGGACCGCGGCGCCATCCGCGGCTTCCGCGCCGAGCTGGATCCGGCCGCGATCGGGCTGCCGCTCCAGGCGATGATCTCGGTCCGGCTGCGCGCCCACACCCGGGAGCAGAACGAGAGCTTCCGCGGCACCGCCCCCGACCTGCCCGGTGTGCTGGCCGTCTTCCACATGGCCGGCTCCGACGACTACCTGCTGCACGTCGGCGTCGCGGGCCCCGAGGCCCTGCGCGACTTCGTCGTGGACCACCTCACCACCCACCCGGCGGTGGCCCAGACCCGCACCAACCTGATCTTCGAACAGATACCGGGGCGCCGCTACCTCTCTCCCGGCCCGTAGCGCCGACCGGCCGTCAGGACCATGTCGCCCCGGTGGCACAGCGGTTCAGCCGGCTGCGGGCACTCGCCCCGGTGCCCGCAGCCGTCCGCCCGCCGCGGCTGACCGGCCGGCCCGGCCGGGGCCGCTACGGTCACGCCGTCGGGTCCGGTCCGGCCGGCCCCACCGTCCCGCGCGCCGACGTCGCCCGGGCCATGCTGGACCTGGTCACCGACCCGACGAGCTTCCGGCACGCGGTCGGCCTCAGCCCCTGAACCGCGCGGCCGCGAGGACCGGCGGCATGTCCACGACTCCTCCACGAATGTGTGCGGGAAGTGGAGTTGATGCGTCCTGACCCCTTGTCAGGCGGAACGTTCCTCCCTACCTTCGTGGTTCGGGATCCCGGCCCGTTCGGGCCTGAGCGTCCGAACCGGCCGCGTCCCGCACCATCACCGGAGGCACGACCAGAGCTGGAGGCGACACATGCCCGGAACCATGACCGAGGAGATCCGCGACGCGGGTCCGCTGGTGATCGACGACGAGACCATCCTGTTCGAGGACGACGACCGCGCCGACCGCGAGGCCACCGCGTGTCTCGCCGACCCGTGGGTGACCGCCACCACCCGCCTCGCCTGCGACTTCAACTCCTGACGGTGACCGGTTCCATCGCCGGCCGCCGCGGCTGGTCCGACGACACCTGGTCGTACCTGACCGACCCGCGGATGCCGGCGGTGGAACACGGTTGGAAACTGCACGTCTCGGCCCGCCCCCGCGAACTCGACACCGTGCTCGCCCTCGCCCTGCCGGTGCTGGCGCGGTACGTCTGCCACGCCAAGTGGGCACTCGGCCCACAGGTCCTGCGGGAGCTCAACTCAGGGGTGCGCAGCGCAGGTTCGGTCGGAAAGGCGATCACCGTCTACCCGGCGCCGGGCACCGCGGTCGCACTCGCCGAGGAACTCGTCACGGTGCTGCGCGGGCAACAGGGGCCGCAGGTCGTCAGCGATCGGCGGGTCGCTCCCGACGCACCCGTCTACTACCGGTACGGGCCGTTCACCGGTGACTACCGGACCGGGCGCGCCGGGCGGCTGGAGTCCGTCATGGTCGGCCCGGACGGCCGGCTCTTCGACGGGCTGGCCGCCGCGACCTACCGCTGCCCGCCCTGGGCCGAGGACCCCTTCGAGCACCGGGCGGCCCGAGTGCCGTCCCCCGCCGGCCACGCCCTGGGCGGACGCTACCGGGTCACCGGCGGCATCGCGCGCAAGCCCCAGGGCAACGTCTACCGGGCGGTCGACCTCCGCACCGGGCTGCCGGTGGTGATCAAGCAGGCCCGGGCCTTCGTCGCCGAGGACGAGACCGGGGCGGACGCCCGGGACCGGCTGCGTCACGAACGGGCCGTCCTCGCCGCGCTCGACGGCCTGCCCGGAGTCCCCCGGGCCCTCGACACCTTCCGGCACCGCTCCGACGAGTACCTGGTGATGACCAGCTGCGGCGATCGGGACCTGCGGCGCGACGTCCAGGAGCACGGCCCCTACCGACCCGACCGGCTCGCCGCGCTGGCCACCCGGCTGCTCCGGCTGCTGGACGGCATCCACCGGCGGGGCGTGGTCGTCCGCGACCTCAAACCCGACAACATCGCGCTGGACGCCGAAGGCCGCTGCCGTCTGGTCGACTTCGGGATCAGCGCGCTCGACGGCGCCGGCCCGGACGGCTCCACCCCCGGCTACAGCGACCCGGTCCGGCGCCCGGTCGGCGAGCCCGCCGAGCCCGTCGACGACTACCACGCGCTGGGCGCGACCCTCGGCTTCGCCGCCACCGGCCTGGACCCGGTGATCGTCGACGGCGACCCCGCCGTCAACCGGCACCGCACCCTGGCCGGCCTGGACCGGGCACTGTCCGGCCCGGAACACCGGCAACTCCTCTCCCTGATCGCCGAGTTGACAAGCCCCGACCCGGCGGAACGCGCCGTCGGCGCCGAACGGCTCCGGACCGGACGGCCGGCCGCCGGACCGCGCCGGACCGCGCCTCCCCGGACCGCGCCTCGCCGGACCACGCCTCGCCGGATCGATGACGGCCTGCTCGCAGAGATCATCGAGCACACCACCGCGTACTGCGTGACCGAGGCCCAGCGGATCGCCGACCCGGTGCTCGCCGCCCGCGCCGCCGTCCCGACACCGGTCGACGTCTACGGCGGGAGCGCGGGCCTCGGCCTGGAGCTGCTGCACCACCTCCACCGGCCCGGGGTGCCCGCGGCCGTCGACGCCCTGGCGCGGTGGACGGCGGGGCAGTCCCGGCGCCTGTCGCCTGGCTTCTACTCGGGGC
The DNA here is from genome assembly GCF_042724935.1 of Kitasatospora sp. NPDC127060. NCBI lineage: Bacteria > Bacillati > Actinomycetota > Actinomycetes > Kitasatosporales > Streptomycetaceae > Kitasatospora > Kitasatospora sp. NPDC127060. The sequence continues at coordinate 23,931 of NZ_JBHXEG010000017.1, read as the reverse complement.
GCACCGGCGTCGAGCTGTTCCTGACGGCGGCCGGAACCGGACCCGGACCCGGCCCCGGCGACGGCGACGGCGACGGCCTACCGTCCCGGGGGCCTGACGGCGGGCCGGCGGAGGCGGACCTGATCGAGGGGGTCGCCGGGATCGGCGTCGGCCGCCTCCTACTGGCCCGGCTCGACCCCGCCCGGCTCGGCGTCGGCGGCCGGGAGCGGCACCTCGCCGTCGCCGCCGAGTGCGCCCGGGTGCTCGCCTCCGGCGGGGCCCGGCTGTCCCCCGCGGGCCCGGCCACCCCCGGCCGCGCCGCCCTGGCCGAAGGGCTGGCCCACGGCGAGGCGGGTGTCACCTACTTCCTGCTCGAGTACGCGAGTTCCAGCGGTGACCCGGCCGCCCTGCGCCGGGCCGAACGGGCCTGCGCCCGGCTCGCCGCCGTCACCCCGGAACTCCTCGCCCGGGCCACCGCCCCGGGGGCCACCCGCCGCTACGGCTCCTGGTGCCGGGGCCTGGCCGGGGTCGGCTCGGTGCTGGTCCGGGCCGCCGACCGGCTGGGCGAACCCGGGTACCTGGCCCTCGCCCGGCGGACCGCCCGCACCTGCGCCGCGCTCGCGCCGCGGATGCCGCTGGTCACCCAGTGCTGCGGGCTGGCCGGCGTCGGCGAGCTGCTGGTGGACGTCGCGGCGGCCTGCGGCACGTACGGCTCCGGCTGCGGGTCCGCCTCCGAGCCGGATTCCAGCGGCGGCTCCGAGGAGTTCTGGGCGGCCGCCCGGACGGTCGCCGCGATCATCCTGAGCCGCAGCGGCGGCACCCCGTCCCATCCGGTGTTCCCGGACACCGGGCTCGCCCGGCCGAGCGCCACCTGGGCCGGCGGCTCCGCCGGCGTGCTCGGTTTCCTCCGGCGGCTGCACGAGCGGGGCGGCCCGCGCCTCGGCCTCATCGGCTGACCGAGCGGCCCCGCCCGCCGACCCCGCCGACCCCGCCCGCCCCCTCGCCTACGCCTCCGCCTCCGCCTCCGCCTGGCAACCGCAGCAATCGGGCGCATCTGGAACAAAGTAGGATGGCCGAACTCCCGCGCTACGCGCGAAGAGTTCCATAAATGTTCCATTTGACCGATTCTCCCGCTTCACACGCACGGAGCCACCCTCATGGGCAACCTGTCCACCGCCGCCACCGACGACGGCGCGATAGAGACACGCGGTATCGAACCCGTCCCCGACCACGAGCGACGGGGCAGAGTCCGCGAGCTCTTCCCCACCTGGGTCGCGGCGAACATCAGCGTCCTGCTGCTCACCATGGGTGCGGCTCTGGTCGTGTTCAACCAGCTGAACTTCTGGCAGGTGCTGATCGTCGCCGCGTGCGCCGCACTCGCGTCGTTCGGGATGGTCGGCGTGCTGTCGGTCTCCGGCAAGTGGGGCGGGGCGCCCGGCGCGACCCTCTCCCGGGCCACCTTCGGTGTGCGCGGCAACCTCTTCCCCGGCGCGATCCTCTGGATCGCCCGGTTCGGCTGGGAGACGATCAACGCCGTCACCGGCGCCTACGCCGTGCTGACCGTCCTGGACCTGATGTTCGGCGTGAAGAGCAACACCGCGCTGATCGTGATCACGCTGTTCGCCTTCGTCGCCTGCACCTTCCTGGTCTCCGGCATGGGCCGCAAGGCGCTGAACGTCTGCAACACCTGGTCGACGTACCTGTTCGGGGTCTTCAGCATCCTGGTGCTGGGCTACCTGATCGCGACCATGCACTGGAGCGAGGTCTTCTCCAAGCCCGCGGGCACCACCGCGATGATGATCGCCGGCATCGGCACCATCGCCGCCGGCGGCATCAGCTGGGTCCCCACCGGCCCGGACTTCGCCCGCTACCTGCCGCACGCCGCTTCCGGCAAGAAGATCGTCGGCGTGACGGTCTCCGGCGCCGGCCTGGTCATGGTGCCGATGGTGCTGATGGGCGCCGTCATGGCGGTCGCCTCCCCCGGCCTGGCGCAGGCCGCGGACCCGGTCTCCTTCCTCGGTGACCTGCTGCCGACCTGGCTGGCCGTGCCGTACCTGCTCACCGCGATCGTGGGCATGCTGCTGATCAACAGCCTCTCCATGTACTCGGCCGGCTTCACCGCGCAGACCATGGGCGTCAAGCTGCCGCGCGCCATGGCCGTCAGCATCAACGCCGTGATCTCGCTGGTCGGCGGCCTGCTGCTGATGCTGGTCGCGAAGAGCTTCCTGGGCTCCTTCATCACCTTCCTGATCCTGCTCGCGGTCTCCTTCTCGGCCTGGATCGGCGTCTACGCGGTGGACATGTACCGCCGCCGCTCGCGCGCCGTGCGCTACGACGCCGACGCGCTGATGGACACCAGCCGCAACAGCCGCTACTGGTACGCGGGCGGCTTCTGCTGGCAGGCCATGGTCGCCTGGGTGCTCGCCCTGCTGTTCGGCCTCGCCTTCACCAAGTGCGACTGGTTCGCCGGCCCGCTCTCCGGCACCCCGATCGGCAAGTACGGGCTCGCCTGGGCGGCGACCATCGTGATCTCCGCCGTCATCATGGCCGTGCTCCCCACCCCGCGCGAGAACGCGCCCGAGGGGAACGCGTCGCGGGAGAACACCCCCGCCACCGCCGAGCGTCCGGCGGAGCAGATCGAAGAGGTAACCGTCTGACCGACGCGTCCCTGCGTTCGCCGCACCACCCCGGACCGCCCGGTCGCCCGCTCACCCGAGCGGGCGACCGGGCGGGCCGCTTTCCGACCGTGTGACGGTGCGCCCGCAGTGCGGCGGCGCGCCCGCTCAGCCCAGCCCCCGTAGGCTGCGCGGCTCCCCGGCCGGGGCCGCTCCGCCCTATGCCGCGTGCCGTAGGCCGCGCACGGAGGGGACGAGGAGGGGGCAGAGGGTGAGGGCGATCCACAGGAAGCCGCCGACCAGAGCGACCCGGGACGCCCCGAAGGCGTTCGCCATGGGGGCGGCCGAGAGCTGCCCCGCCGGAATGGCGATGAACGACCCGAGATTGTCGTAGGAGGAGATCCGGGCGATCTTGTCCTTCGGGATGTTCTCCTGGAGCGTGGTTTCCCAGGCGATGCCGTACAGCCCGGCGCTCAGACCCGCGACGAACGCGGTGGCGGCGAGCCAGTACGAGTTCGCCACCAGCCCCAGGGCGATCAGCGGAAGGCCCACCAGGCTCGTGCACAGCTGCGCCACGGGCAGGAGGCGCCTCACGGTGACCCGGTACATCACCACCGCGATGAGCAGCATGCCGACGGCCCTGACGCTGAGCACCATGCCCCAGGAGGTCTCGCCGATCCGCTCCTTCGCGATCAGCGGTCCGAGGACCGTCCAGATGCCGACCTGGATGCAGTTCGCGACGCCGAACGAGGCGACGATGGTCCAGACCCAGGTCCTGGACCTGAACTCCGTCCACCCCTCCCGAAGGGCGACGAAGGTGCCGGCCCTGCGGGGAGGGGTGTCGCCCGGCACGCCGATCCGGAACATGCAGACCGCCGCGACGACATAGGTGGCGGCGTCGACGGCGATGGCCCAGCCGCCGTTGGCGGTCACCACGATGGTGGCGGCGACCGTCGGCCCGAGCACCTTTGTCGCGTTCTTGGTCGATCCCAGCGCCGAATTCGCGCGCTGGATCTGTGGCTTGGGGACGATGTCCGGAACGATGCCGCGCAGCGCCGGGTTCGTGAAGGCCGCCATCGTTCCGTTCACGGCTTCCAGGACGATCAGCGAACCGAGGTCGTAGTTCCCGGAGATCAGCAGGAACGCGACGACGGCCTGCGTCAGGCCGGCCCCGAGATTCGACGCGAGGAGTACCAGTCGTCGCGGGAAGCGGTCCCCGACCACACCCCCGACCAGCGTGAACACGATGAGTGGAACGGTATTGGCGGTGAGCACCGCACCCATGTCGCCGACGCTGTTCGACGCATTGAGCACGGCGAGGGAAAGCGCCACCGGAGTCATCGCACTGCCGAGCAGCGAGACCAGCCGTCCGGTGAAGAACCATCGGAAGGCCGGCAGTTGGAAGGGACTGGCGACAACCGTTCCCTGATCCGGGTCGTCAACTGTGGCTTCGGTTTTCAGGCTCGTTCCCTTGTCCTGCTCAAGACGTGCGGAACCCGGCTGGAGGCGACCGAGACTACCGCACCGACGCCTCGTACCCGCAGTGCGGTCCCGTGCGCCGAACGCTTCACCGGCGCCTCATCGGCGCCTCATCGGCCTGCCGCCGACAAGGGCTTGGTATGAGCACGGCAAAGGCTTCGCGCGGCCGTGTCCGGCCATCTGGACGGAGCCGCCGCCGAGTTGGTGTGGTGTCCGGGCTCGACCCGCACGGGCAAACCTCCCACCCCCTCACACTCGGGAGCAGACGCATGCGCACACCCCTCAAGGCCGCCGCCCACACCCTCACCGCGCTGGCCCTGGCCGCCTTCGGCACCACCACCCTGGCCACCGGAGCCGAGGCCCAATCCGCCCCGGCCACAGCCCACTTCGGGGCCAAGCCGCTCCACCCGGGCGCCACCGGGCAACACGCCGCGACCAGCAGCAACACCCTTTCGGTCCGCTCCGCCGCGACCCAGGGCGTGGTGTCCCCCACCCCCAAGGTGTACCTGGTCTTCTGGGGCACCCAGTGGTCCGCCGACCCGGCCGGGGTCGCGACCGACATGCAAAACATGTTCAAGGGGCTGTACGGCAGCCAGGACACCTGGGGCACCATCCTCAGCCAGTACTGCGAGGGCGTCGCCAAGGGCACCACCAACTGCGGCACCAACGGCGTCCACGTCCAGCACCCGGCCTCCTCCCCGCTGGCCGGCGTCTGGTTCGACAAGACCGCCGCCGCGCCCGCCAGCGCCACCAGCACCCAGATCGCCGCCGAGGCCGGCAAGGCCGCCGCCCATTTCGGCAACACCACCCAGGCGCCCAACCTCAACGCCCAGTACGTGGTCGTCTCCCCCACCGGCACCCACCCGGACGGCTTCCCCAACTCGGGCTTCTGCGCCTGGCACGACAAGACCAGCAGCTCCTACGGCACCCTGGCGTACACCAACCTGCCGTACATCCCGGACATGGGCGCGGGTGCCTGCACCACCTTCACGGACGGCCGGATGCTCTCCGGCATCGAGTCCACCGAGACCCACGAGTACGCCGAGACCGTCACCGACTTCTGGCCCAGCATCGGCTGGAACGGCGGCGGCGGCGAGATCGGCGACGAGTGCGAGAACCTCGACGCCTACGTCACCCTGAGCACCGGCACCTTCGACCTCCAGGGCCTGTGGTCCAACAGCGCCAACAAGTGTGCGACGCACGGCTAGTGACGGAACGACGGGAGCCGTGGGGGGGGGGGCGCCCCGCCCCCCCCCCCCCCCCCCCCCCCCCCCCCCCCCCCCCCCCCCCCCCCCACAACCCCCCCCCACAAAAAAAAAAA